>DATHMF010000006.1 GCA_035487355.1 Terriglobales bacterium
AGCCAGTTTTTGAAGCGCGCTCTGGGCTTTCGCTTTGATTGGGTTGCCCGGCTCTTGGGTTCTCGATAGTTTTTGGCCCGGCGCTGGTCGCTGCGGGTTTCGCTTGTCTGGGTCCATCGGGATGCACCTCCGCGCCCGTTGCGTGCGCACCCGTTGGATGCCCGCCGGTTGCATGCCCGCCCGTTGGATGCGCGCCTGTTGAATGCGCGCCTGTTGAATGAAAGACCAGGCGCGGGAAAACCACATCGCCGGCGGAGCGCTGTCCCCGTTCCTCGTCGCGAACTTCTCTTCCCATGACTTGCAGCAGGACTGTGGTGAGATATCCGATGCCCATGGCGCCGCGGAAAACATCAACCTCGCCCTGGCCGAGCTGGTTCATGGCCTGGCGCAGGTAGTCGGCGATCTGCGAGGCGGTCTGCAGGGGGTTGGGCGGCAGGCAAAGCGTCTGCACCGGCTTGCGATTCCCTGCCCCGCCCGCGCCGCTGGCGGCCCTTCTCTTCTCTTGCAGTGCGGGGTCGTGGAAAAAACAATACTCGCTGCCTGTCCGGGGATGGGCCTTGCACTCCGCTCCGTCATTGCGTTTGTGGCAGCAACCGCGTTGCTGGCTGGAGTCCGTCTTCACTCCAAAAAGCTGGGTGATCTTCATAGATATTCCTCCCGTGTCCCTTTAAGAGATACCTGAGGATAATGATGGCATGGAATTGGCGAAAATCAGCAGAATGATATCAGAATGATATCATTTGTGGATTGGGTCATTGGGTCATTGAGTCATCGGGTCATCGGATCATTTTAGGGCTGTCATCCTGAGCGGAGCCGCGCTTCGCGGCGAAGTCGAAGGACCCCGAGAATATATCGGTCGCCCTTGCAGCCGAAAGGCATTCTCTAAAGAAATGTTGCGTCCGGGCATGGGTCATCGGATCATTTTAGGGCTGTCATCCTGAGCGGAGCCGCGCTTCGCGGCGAAGTCGAAGGACCCCGAGAATATTCCGGTCGCCCTTGCCGCATCAAGGCATTCTCTGAAGAACGTCAGCGGGTTTAATTTCCTTGGAGCCGGGGTGCCCCACTCGCGCGTCAGCGCGTGTGGGATGGTCGCGTTCGCTGGGTATCAGGATGACAACCCAAAAGATCTGCGTTGATCCGCGTTCATCAGCGGCGGAAAAGAAGATTTTCTAGAGTGATATCACTCTGATATCAAAAAGCCCGTTCTCCGAGGATTGTGGTTCATAATTGCGTGACGGCATTCAGCATGCCGCGTTGGTTTGAGGTCTTTGAAAATTCGCAAAACAGTCCCAGTTTGCCGACCCACGGCACGCCGGAACAGGTTTTGGGCCGTAGACGCAGGTCTGGAGGACTACTCCCTGCGGTCTTATCCTCCCCGTATGTCATTGAACATTAGTGGCTTATCGCCGCATGGACTACTCAAAGTAATGGGGGAGAGGGGAAGCACTACTCAAAAGGTACAGGCCGGCCAGAAAGTCGGTAAATCTCTTCAATCACAGCCAGGCTGCGCCGGCCGTCAGTGCCGTCGCAGCGCGGCTTTCCGTCCTCTCGAATGGCGCGAATGAAATCTTCAATGGCGCGTTGATGTCCGCGGACGTCGCTCACCAGGGGTGAAGAGGCGCTTGGGTTCTGGTCGCGCATGTTTTCGCTGATCAAGCCCTCAGGTTTTTTCCGCAGATCGGCGCTTACGATGCTGTCGTGTTCAAGAATGACGGTACCTTCAGAGCCTGTAATCTCCACGCGGCGAGGATATCCCGGATAGGCGGCCGTCGTGGCCTGCAGCACTCCCAGCGCACCACTGGAAAATTCGAGCAGAGCAAGAGCGGTATCTTCGGTCTCGATCTCATGCAGCATGGTTCGAGTGTTGGCTTTTATGTTTTTGATGTCTCCCATGAGCCAGAGCAGCAAGTCAACCGTGTGCACGCCTTGATTCATCAGTGCGCCTCCACCGTCGAGCGCCCAGGTCCCACGCCAGCGCGAGTCGCGGTAATACTCCGGAGGCCGGTACCACTTCACGCGCGCATCCGCCAGCAACGGCCGGCCTAATGCGCCGTCTTGAATGAATTGCCGAAGCCGGCAAATATCCGGCTTGAAGCGGTCCTGAAAGATTACCCCTAGCTTCACTTCCGCTTTCCTGCATTCAGCAATCAGCGCATCGGCGCGCTCGGTGCTGATATCAATGGGTTTTTCCACCAGCACATGCAATCCGTGATGCGCTGCCGCAATTCCCTGGCTGGCATGCAAACCCGAGGGGCCGCCAATGATCACCATCTCCATGGAAGGGTGCCCAAGAAATGTTTCGAAGTCGCTGTAAGCTGTGGCGCCCCAGTCGCGGCTCAGCTGATCAACTTTGTTCTTGTTCGCGCCATAGACGGCTGTGACTTCTACTCCAGCAATTGCGCGCGCGGCGCGGGCATGTGTATTGCTGATGTTCCCACCGCCGATCAAACCGATCTTCATCTATTAAGCGTACCTCGGCCTTCTGCAGTGCCCGTTAGAAAGTGCTGTTCCAATAAGCCTGCTGCCCAATGTAGCGGTCGTCCGGCAGGTTCTTGAGGATTGCACGCCGTACCTCCACGGCGTTTATGGCGCCCTGGGTTTTGAAAAGAACTTCGCCATTTGCGCCGATCAGTACCGTATAGGGAACGCCGCCGCTCCAACCGGTTCCGAACGCGGATACCGCGTCAGCCGAGTCGGTGCCGGCAAACAACAAGTTCCGGTTGATGGCGTGGTGCTCTTCCAGGAATGACTGCACGAACTTCTTCTCGTCTGGGTTGTTGATGCTGACTGTAACGATATCCACCGCGCGCTTCTTGTACTGACGAACCATCTTCTGCAGCTCGGGAAATTCCACGGCACAAGGTTCGCACCACGTGGCCCAGAAGTTCACCAGCAACAGTTTGCCGGTGCCGATGTTCGCCCGCAACGCCTTGATCTGATCAACCGAGGCCATCTCGACGTTCACCGGCTCCCGCTCAGATTCACCGATTTCTGCCTGTGCTCCCGCCTCTTTGTAAGCCCACTTGGTGGAGCAGCCCACAGCCGGAGCGCTGGTTACCGCCACCGGCTTTCCGGAAAGCAACGCCTCGATGGCATCTCTGGTCTCGTGCTTGGTCGCCAACTCTTCACGGGTACTGTTATCAATGCGGCCTTCGTACTGCAAGGTTCGCTGCGCGTCGAACACAAATGCGTGCGGGGTAGCCGTGGGTCCGTACTTCAGCGCGACCGCCTGGTTAACGCCGTCGGATAAATAAGGATAGTTGAAGTTGCGGTACTGGGCGCGAAGCTTCATATCTTCAAGCGAATCTCCCAGGTCGGTGTGGCCCATCTCGCTCAAGTGCACTGCCTTGGGATCGTTGGGATTGATAGCAACCAGCGCCACGCCGCGGTCACGATAGTCGGCCGCAAGCTGCTTGATCCGCTTTTCATACATCTGGGCCACCGGGCAATGATCACAGGTGAACACGATGACGAGCACCTTGCTGGAGGCGTAGTCGCTCAGCTTATGCATCTTGCCATCCGTGCCCGGCAGATTGAAATCCGGCGCTTGTGCTCCGATCTTGAGAATCGCGGGAACGTCTCCGCTCTCGTGCACGGGCTTGTCCTGTGCCTGCCCCACCACACTCAGGAGGAGTGCAAACGCAACCAGGCCGGCAATCTTTACGCCATAGACCGCAATTTTGAACGGCGACTTCATACTGTCAATCCCAGCCTCTCTTCAAGATACTTCTTGCTGATCAGCGCCGACTCTTTCGGCGTTCTGGATTTATCGGGCTCATGGTCCAGCTCGACCACCGCCCAGCCGCGGAACTTGATTTTGTGCAGAGCAGCAAACACGGCAGGCAGGTCTACTTTGCCGCGTCCAAGCTCAAGGAAGTTCTCAGCATTTCTTGGATCTGCGGAATTTGGCCCCGGCTCACCCAAATCCTTGATATGAAGAAAGAGCAGCCGGTCGCGATACTTCTCAATTACCTTGGCTGGATCGCCTCCGCCCGCCTGGTAATGCGCAATATCCATCTCTAATTTCACGTAGCGTGGATCGCTCGAATCCATCAACCGATCGAGACCTTCCGGGCGCTCGCTGACCGAGTTCATATGATTGTGATATCCCAGCGTGATGCCCAAATCGGCGGTACGCTTGCCGATCTCGGTTATCAAGCGGCCCAACTGCTTGTAGTCAGCGGCCGTAATGGCCTGGCTTTTTGGCTCTTGGTCAAGGACCTGAAGGTAAAGCCCTCCTACATCGTGCAAAAACTTTGCATTCGCAGCGTGCAAGGCAATATCCTGTGCCTCCAATGCCGGATCAACATGCACTTCGCCGCTGGAAAGTGCAACCATGGTGAGCTGGTGTTGCTGCAGCAGGTCGCGCAACTCGGCGGACTGGAAATCTCTTATGGCGTTGGCCCGGAGCTGGATGCCGCGATAACCGAGCGAAGAGATGTCGTCTATGGCCTGTCTTTCTTTGTCGCCCCAGGTGATGGCGGCATATCCAATACGGATATCCGGTGGCGCAGCGCTGATGGCTTTGTACGCGGGAATTGACGATGCGACAGTCGCAGCAGCCGCGATGCCCAGGCTGCCGATAAATTCACGACGCGAGACTTTGAATCCCATGAATCTCTCCTATAGATGTTTGCTGGGACGAAATAACCCGTAGTCAGTTTCAGGCAAACCAAACTGCCTGGATTTAAGGATAGACCACACTCTATCATCTACCTATTCCGGTGGCGGCGCCGTGGAAGGAGGCACCGGCTTTCCGCTGGCAGTATTTGGCTCCATCAACTCGATGCGGGTTCCATCCGGATCAAATAAGTTCGCCTGACGCTTCCCGTTCACCCCAGTCCTGATCTCAATCTTCTGGCCATAGTTCTTGCGCGCCGGACTCGCTTCCAAGGCAGCCACCGCCTTCTCGATATCGGGTGTCATCAGGCAAACATGGTTCTTCACTCCCGTCTCTCTAGCATCGGGCGGATTGGAGTAGAGCATGAGTTCGAGGTAATCATTTCCATCCGGGACGCGCATATTGACCCAGCTCAATATCTTGCCCGAAGAGCTGCCCCTCCAGAACTCCTGGAAGCCGAGAATGTCGCCGTAAAACTTCTGCGACAGATCAAGATGACGCACCGTCACGCCCACATGCGGCATGTGAGTGGAAATGCGCGTCTCGGGCAGGTGCTTTCCCTTTTCGCGCCTGGTCCAGCTATCGGGCTCGTATTGCACGATCTCTACCGTGTGCCCGTCGGGATCGGTAATATTAAAGTTGGAATTGCCAATCTTGCCTTTGCCAACTTTTTCAGGCACCTTGATGCCCTTGGAGGCGAGATACGTACGCATGCCTTCCGCCGAATCAGTAAAGAAAGAGATGTGATTCAGGTGGACTCCATCCTGCTTGGGGTCTTCTGCAAACAGTTCCAGGTATTGGTCTTCGTTAATTTTGATAAATGCTATGCGGTCGGTGCCGTCGTCACGTTTCAACGTATAAGGCTCTTCAAACCCAAGAAAATCCTTATAGAATGCACGAGCCTTCTGCAAATCGCTGACGTATAGCGCCATGTGAGAAATACCGAGAACGTGCGGACGCTTTACCTCATCGGCCGCCCGCAGGGTGGTAAGAAGAATTGATACAAATAGAAAAATTGCTATTCGGTTCATTAAGTTGAAGCCCCCTGGTTTGATATAGCAGTTTCATGGTCATGCATTCGCTCTCCCAGCGCCTGAAGCTGGGGCCCACTTTCGCTCCATCATGGTTAGTAAACAGCTTGTCAGGCTGTCTCTGCAATCGCCTGCCGGAGTTCAGCAAGGAACTTCGGCACCACCGTAAAAGGATCATAATCCTTTCCCTTTGCGGAGAGTGTTTCAATCGGAAGATAGCCGCGGTAGCCCGACGAGCGGACAATGCGGATAAATCTTTTCAGATCAAGCGGCACATCGCTTTCCGCGCCAAACGCGCTTTGCTTCACCTGCCAGTTCACGGCATAGGGTGCTACTTTGGCCATGTCGGCGTATGGGTCCTTCGATTTGAAGTAGCCGGTATCCACGATGGCACCGCACCACTCGGAGTCGACCAGGTTGATGAGCTTCAAAAGATGATCACCCGTTTTGAGAAAGTCTCCGTGATTCTGCACCCCAATGATTACGCCATATTTCTTGCCGTGTGCCGCACACTCTCGCAGGTCGGCCGCTATCCAGTCTGCAACCTGGTCCCAAGTGTAACCTTTGGCCACCTGCTCCCAGCTCAAGTTTTTCATCTGGGTATCAGCAAATACGCGCAGCACCGGAGCACCCATGCGCGACGCGACCTCGACCCATTGCTTGATGTGCTCTACATCGGCGGCCCGCTTGGCTTTGTCGGGCAGGGTAAAGTTGTTGCGGACGCCCGACCCGCTGATGCCGATGCCAAATTCGAAGGCTTTGCGTTTGAGGTCGTTCACATAGTCATCGCTGGGCACATCGGGATATCCCGGGAAAAAATACCCGGTGGCATCGAATCCGTCAAAATTATACTTGGCGCAGAAGTCAACGAGTTCGAATAAGTCGATCCCCGAACCGTGGCGTTTGACCTTGTCATTCAGCATTTTGCTGAAGGAATATGCATTGAGCGAAACCTTGAGCATAGACCCGCCCAGCCTCTTGATTGGCTGCGTCTCGGCGAGAGCGGAAAGCCCACCGAGGCCGAGGCCTGCGGCAGCCGCGAGCGGAAGCACGCTCGCACTTTTGAGAAAGTCCCTACGATTGTGATTGAGTTTCATGATGTGATTATTTTTGTGCCATTGCAGTGGAGAGCTGTTGTATATCTGCATCGATCTTCTTCTGCTGCTCCGGCGTCAGCGGCGGAGCATTGTCGCGGCGAGCAGCTTGCTTAACCTGCAATGTCATCGCTCGTTGTTCCTCCGACGACAAGGCCGAGTAATTGGATATCGCCTGGCTCAGCAACTCTTCTGCGTCAAACGGGTCGGTGCTGGCCTCAGCTTTCTTGCCTCCACCGTTTTTTGAGCCACTCTTCCTATCACCCTGCAGCGCATCGCTCGTGCCCTTGGTCACGGCTTCTATTTCGGCATCCATTTTCTTTTGCTGATCGGGCGTGAGCAAGGGCCGAATCTGGCGACGCGCGGAGACTTTAATCTTCAGCATCATGGCTTGTTTCTCTTCTGGTGTAAATGCTGCGAAGCGGAGTAGAGGCTTGCTCACCGACTCTTCACTGTGCAGGAGCGGCTCGATCTTGAGTTCCTGTTCGCAAGTCAGGCCAAATGCCGCTGTCATTCTTTCCAGGAGCGAGTGTTTCCCCGGAGGCAGACCTTCGCAAGCCGGCGCAGGTTGCGGAGCCGGTGCAGCCTGCGCCGTTTGTGGTGCAGCGTGTACAACAGCAAGAGGGTTGTTGAGCAAGACCGCAAATGTGCACAATGCCAGCATCAAGACAGACAAACCTGTGGTTCTCATCTGTCCAAGGCATCGGTTTCTATAAGTCGTCATCGTCATCATTCTCCTTGGTTATTTTCAAAATCTGTAGATCAGGGCCAATTGCATGACGCGCGCAGCATTGGCCTTGGTAATGCTGCCGCCGGCAGCGGTATCAATTGAAGTGTTGGGAAGCTGGAAGTTCGTATGGTTCGTGAGGTTGAACGCTTCCCAGCGGAACTGCAATCTGCCGTACTCACTGATGCTGAAATTCCTGGATACCGATAGATTGATGGCAAGAGAGCCGGGGCCATCGAGAATGTTCCGCCCAGAGTTGCCGTAACGAAAAGCAGTGAGCGGAACGATCTGAAAGGCGGCAAGATTGAACCACGCCAGGTGAGATGGGTTGGACAGGGTGCCGCTGGCGATACGGTCGGGGCGAGTGGGTTGGCCCTTGTCTACTGAGAAGCCTTGCGTTTGCACAGGCGTGAAGGGTTGGCCGCTGTACGCTGTCCCAGTGCCGGCAAGTTGCCAGCCGCGCACGAAAATATTTCTGGTAAAGGGAAGCTGGTAGATGACGCTGGTGCTGAAGACATGGCGGATGTCGAAGTCCGAGCGTCCTCGTTCGCTTCTCAGATTCAGCGAGTCCTGGGCAAAGCCTTTGAAGCCGCCATCCCCCGCGTAGTTCAGGCCTGAGTTTTCATCGATGGATTTACCGTAGGTGTAGTTGGCGCGGAAAGACAGGCCATTGTGAGACTGTTTGCGCAAAGTCACAGTGCCCGCGTTGTAATTGGAAGTGGCCCCGAAAGAGTAAAACTCGATATCACCATAGAAATTTGAAAACGGACGGGGACAAGCAGGACAGGTGCCGTCGGCCAACGCCAACTGTGGATTTTGGTTCCGCAACTGCTGATTGATGTCGTATTTTCGCCCTAAATGCGTCCCTTTCGATCCGGTGTAACCTGCCTCGATGGCCACGCCTTTACCCAATTCGCGTTCGATGGTGAAGTTCCAGCTTTGCAGGTAAGGCTCGGGCGCGTTCACGGCAAACCCGGTTGGGGTAAGTATGCCCTGATCCTTGGCCAGCGCGGACGGAAACGGATTGGAAAGGGTTATCTGACCGGGATTGCTGGTTGATCCTGTAAAGGTTTGGCTAACGGAAAACGGAAAGCCGCCGGAGATATCGGTGCGGATAGCGCTCAATCTCGACCCGGTATAGAAGATGCCATAACCGCCCCGTACTACAGTTTGGTTGTTATTGAACGGCCGCCAGGCAAAGCCTATGCGTGGCGCCACGGCCTTATAGTCGGTGTGAACTGTGGACTTCGGCAGTCCAAAGTCGCTCGCCACTCCCACCTGGCCGGTAAGTCCCACGCCGGCAAGGATGGAAGCCAGGTTGGGCACGGTCGCAGCGCTGCCCAGGATCACCTTTCCCGTAGCGGGAACATAGTTTGAAAATTGCCCGTCTTTTTCATAAGGCGCAACTGGGACTTCATACCGCACACCCAGGTTGAGAGTCAGGCTGGGAAGGACTTTGTAGTCGTCCTGAACGTAGATCGCATAGTTGTTGCTGAAAATATGGTTGGTTACCGTGCCGGTTTTCAGAGTGGTGGTATCGGGAAGGCCGAGAAGAAAATCCGCAAACGGGACGCCGCTAAATGTCTTCTTGAACGAGAAGACACCGTTGAATCCGTCGTTAGTCGGCTGGAAGTAACCCACGCGCAAGATCTCGCCGCCGATTTTGATAGTGTGCTTTCCCTTGTTCCAGGTCACCACATCACTTAAGTCGTAACTATTGACGGTAAACCGGATCGGATTGAAATGGCTGTCGCCCACGGTGGCGAAACCCGTGATGCTGAAACTGGGGAAGCCTTCCAGGGCCGGGTTATTGGTGGTTCCGGGGATCCCAAGCTGCGCCGCAAAGTTGGTTCCGGCATCAGCGCTGACCTGATGGCTGGTACTGCGCGTGAGTCCTACATGGAACTCATTGATCAGAGTTGGGGTAAAAATTCGCGTCTCGGAAATGCCGTAGATTGCGTCGCCGCGGCGCGTGGTACTGCCGAAAGTCCCCAGCGGAGAGCCAGAAGTAGGATTAATAGAGTCTGAAGAGCGATGGATTACATGCACAGAAAGATTGTCTTTCTCGCCCAGTCTCTGGTCTACCTTAAGCACAAAGTTGTCGTAATTATCGACGTTGTTGTTATTCGCGATGTAATTGCTGCCTCCGTTGAGAAGAGGGTCAAGGTTGGGAAGAGGATAGAGGTTCAGCAACGCCTGCGATACCGGACTGATGCATGTGGCCGGAATCTGGCTGCCGGTAAAGGTCTTGCAGGACCCGCTTTTGAACGGAGACTTCAGCGTCCCCTTGGATTGCGAAAAATTTCCCTGGCGCTCGAGCAGAGTGGGCACAACGGTGATGGAAGGAGAGCCTTGTACCTGCCGCTGGCTTTCCCAGCTCACCATGAAAAACGTGCGGTCATGACCGTTGTACAGCTTGGGAATCACCACCGGACCGGTGAGTGTGCCTCCGAACTGGTTGCGACGGAGTTTGTTCTTGGTCGTCAAGTCGAAGAAATTGCGTGCATCGAACATATCGTTGCGCACAAACTCAAAGAGCGAAGCGTGAAGCCGGTTGCCCCCCGACTTGAGCAGCATGTTGACCACGCCCCCGGCCAGGCGTCCGTATTCCGCCGAGTATCCGGAGGTCTGAAACTTGAATTCCTGCAGGGCATCGAGCGGCGGGCTGACCTGCACGCCGGCATCGCGGGCACTCTGGTCGTTGAACCCGTCAATGATGACGTTGCTGGCGTCGGCGCGGGCGCCATTCGTAACATAGGCCGAGCCCTTGGCTCCTTGTTCGCCGGGCTGAACTCCCGGAACGGTGAAGGCCAAATCGTTGAAATCCCTTCCATTCAACGGGATCTCCGCGATCTCCTGCGGCGCAACAACATCGCCCTTAGAAGAGGTCTCGGTGTTGATGAGAGGCACTTGGGCATTGACTTCAATAGTCTGCGAGACTGCCCCTAGTTCCAGAGGAGCATCAAGGCGCGCCGTTTGGTCGGCTTTCAATTCCAGGTTAGCCTCACGTAGTTGCTTGAAGCCGGCCTTGTCAATGGTTACTTCATAGACCCCGGGTAACAGGTTGGAAACGGTGTATTCTCCGCCACTCCCGCTTCGCGCGGTGCGAACCTGGTTGGTGTTCACGTTGCGTATCTTGATTTCAGCGTCAAGAATTGACGCGTGCGAGGTGTCTGTAACTCGACCCACCAGGGTCGCTGTGGGCTCCTGCGCCATCCCTATGCCAGCCAGCATGAAGGTGAGAAGCGCTACGAACAGCAAGGCAACTGTCTTAGTATTAGTCCTCATTTTTCCTCCTCCAGCACCCTGTACTGCCGGTTTTCCTAACCGGTCTATATTTTTCGGGGGTTTTCAGCGGAGAGGGTGCTGTTAACCACGACCTCCGCCTTCCCTTCTTGCGCGTACTCGATTCTGTTGCTTATTTATCCTTTCCGTCCTCAATTCTCTTTGGGTGGCTCCATCAGCTCAACCCGATTTCCATCCAAGTCATATAGTTCAGCTACATGCTTACCATTTCCTAGAACGTGGTTCTCAATCTCACGAAAACTCTTGGCCGCGGGCTCGGCCGAAAGCATCGCGGTGACCTTGGGCACGTCGGGTACAGAAAGGCAGATGTGATCTTTAACGTGATAACGATCAATCGTGGCTAGTTTCCGTTCGAAGCCGAGCTCAAAGCGGTCGGGCCCTGCGCCTATCTTCATCTTCGTATTGTCTCCCGTTCCTTCAAACCCAAAAGCGTCGCCGTAAAACTTGGCGGCCACGTCGCGGTCGCCGATCAGGAGCCCAACGTGATCAATGTGAGTTGAAATGCGCGACTCCGGCATGAATTTGCCTTTGCCCTTCGCCGTCAAACTATGGGGTTCATACTGGACGATCTGGATCGTGAAGCCGAACGGGTCAGTAACATCGAAGCTCAAATCACCGGCTTGGTCCTTGGTTACCGCCTCGGGGACCTTGACGCCAATGGAAGCCAGGTAGGTACGCATGCCGCTCGCATCGTCGGTCTCGAAGCCAACATCATGAAGAAAACCGTGGTTCTTGGGATCTTCAGCAATGAGTTCGACGAACTGATGATCGTTGATTTTGACGAATACCACGTGCTCAGCCCCATCTGGGTTCTTCAAGGAAAAGGCCTCTTTGAAGCCGAGAAAATCTTCGTAGTAGGCGCGGGCTTTGCTCAGATCGCTGACATAGTAGGCAATATGTGCAACGCCGAGAACACGTGGATGCTTTGCTTCCTCCGCGGCTCGAACCGTCATAACCAAGCACGGTAAAAGAAGAAAAACTGCAATTCGGTTCATTAAAGTTGAAAGTCCCTTCGTGTGTTGCGCGACATTTAATGCTGAAGGAAAAAGCCCAGCAAGTGAATTCACGGTTAAAGTCATTTGTTGTACCCGCGCCTCACAACTTCATATTTTGCAGTCACTTAGATTAGAAAACTCTTTACGTAAAGACCTGCTGAGTAATCCCCCGGTTTTTTCGTGGGATGGAATACCGCCACTTGGGATACAATGCCGCCTGCGCCAGTGCCTCGGAAAAATCCCATCAGCGCTGTTGATAGCCGGAAACTGCTAGTTGAGCGGGTCGCCTCCAGCAGCTATCTCAGCAAATCAGCCCGGCTGCGCGACATGTTTCTCTATCTGTGTGAGCGTGTGCTTGAACAATCCGCGGATGAGATTCACGAGCATGAAGTAGGACACAAAGTCTTCGGACGCCCTCCAGACTATGACACCACTGCCGACAACATAGTCCGGGTTCATGCCACCATGCTGCGTAAGCGCATTGAGCTGTATTTTGCGACTGAAGGCAGCCGTGAGCCTGTCATTATTGATATCCCCAAGGGGAACTATGCTCCCGTCTTCCACAAGCGCCCTGTCACTCCACAGCCGCAGCCGGTACCTATGCCCGCTGTTCCGGTTGAACGCCGGTTCAATTGGAAGATGTGGCTGCCTATAGCTATAGCGACGGTCTTTGCTTGCACAACCGGTTTTCTGTTCTTTCGAATTCACGCCCTGACGCAAGGTAATAACGCGATACCGGCAAACCAGGTGGCTGTCCGGCAATTCTGGTCTCAAATTTTTCGCCCCGATAAACCGGCGGACATCGTTCTCGATGATGCAGCGCTCGGTTTTTTTCAGGAGTTCACACCGCATCAGGTTACGCTTTCAGAGTATTTTGATCGCAGTTATCTGCAGTCCGTTGACCAGAGTGCCGCTACCGCTAAGCTGGACCGCAATTTCACAGGACCATTGATTTTGAAGCGGCAGTCAAGTTACGCGGATACTGCGCTCCTCTGGAAGCTTGCCCAGACCGCTGCCGCATTGCGAAGCGACGCCAAGCTCCACTTTGCCCGCGACTACTCGTTCCGTGAAGTGAAAGCTGACAATGTTATTCTTCTCGGCAATAGCCGGTCCAACCCATGGATCGAGCCCTTCGAGAGTCATCTGGCGTTGCGCTGGAAGTTCGACAATTCGCTTAGCGCTTATTACCCCGTAGATACCGCTGTGGCTGACCAGGAAAAATTCCATATCATCACACAAACCAGTGAGCCGCATGAAGGCTACGCTACAGTTTCGCTTCTTCCGAATTTGGGCGGTACCGGCAAGGTGCTGATTATCTCTGGAACCGGGGGCGCCGCCGTGGGTGCTGCCCTGGATTTTCTTTCCGACGAACCGTCTGTATCACAACTCCGTTCTCGTCTGCCTCAAAGCAGGGCTGCTGATTTTCCATATTTTGAAGCTCTGCTGAGAGTAAAGAGCCGGAGCAGTTCACCGAGGGACACAACCATCGTCGTCTGCCGTCCGCCGCAACTATAAAAACAAAGAACTGGGAGTATCTGGTGCTGGGAGAAAATAAATTAAGAAAGCCCTTAACAGATAAGTCGTTATCTGAAGGGGGCCGTGATCAGTTCATCGTGTGATGAAGTGAATCACTCGGGCGATCAATTCTTTGGTTTCGCACTGAAATACAATCGGGTTGACTATCGAAAGGTCTGCAGGAGGTATGGGAAAATGCCTTTAGTCCGAATTTGTAAGGATTGCGGGCAAAAAAACCGAATTCCGGCGAGGCATCTGGCTGATACCGGACGCTGCGGCGCTTGCAAGGCCCCCTTACCGCCGGCAGACGAACCTCTGGAAGTTGATCCTGAACTATTCAACGAAATAGTCCAAAATGCTCGCGTCCCGGTGTTGGTGGATTTCTGGGCTGCTTGGTGCGGTCCTTGCCTGAGAGCTGCACCCGAGGTTGCCCGCACCGCCGCAGATATGGCTGGTCATGCCGTGGTCGTAAAAGTTGATACAGAACGTTATCCCGAACTCGCCGCCCGCTTCAATGTTCGTGGCATTCCGAATTTTGTGGTTTTGTACGGCGGCCGTTTGATGGTGCAGCAAGCTGGCCTGGTTGACCACACCCAGATGGAGGGCTGGTTGCGATCTGCCAGCCCTGCCTCGGCGATTTAGCTGCCCATGCACAGAGAACATTGCACCAGTTTCCTGATTTGGGATATTAATGCGCCGTAGCCAATTACAATCGGTTGATCCCGCAACGGTGTGCGTATACATTCCATCGCGATTCGAAGCTGATACCAGCAGATGATTACTGCAGAATTACAGAAATATTAAAGATTCATGAAAACTGACTGGCACATGTATCAGGAAATCTGCAAGCAATTACAATTGGCGTGGCATTTATTTTGCCGATAACCCCATCCTAAGGTGGAATGTGAAAATAAGAACCGCAATCGCTGGAATCACTGTCGCAATAGAGTTATTGATCTGCGCGTTGTTTGCCGGGGCCCAGATCCAGGACGCCTCTCCATCATCCCCAGTCGAACCAGCAGCCCCGCATAATTTCGTGCTCTTTATCGCCGACGGATTGCGCCACGATGCAGTCAATCCAGACGCAGCGCCTGCGATGTTCAGCTTGCGTCAGCATGGAGTTGATTTTGTTAATAGTCATGCTTTGTATCCTACTTTTACAACTCCAAACGCTTCGGCGTTCGCCACAGGACACGGATTGGGTGACACTGGTGACTTTGGCAATGCTTTGTACGTCGGACACGCTATCGGCAAGGATGTCTCATCGGGAACTCTTACTCCTTTCATTGAGAACAACCTGTTTTTGGCCAAGCTGAATGACTACTACGGCGGCAACTATCTCGGAGAGCCGACTCTAGTGGATTTGGCCCGCGCAAACGGCTACGCAGTTGCGGTGGTTGGCAAACATGGCCCCACGGCAATCCAGGACATCTCTGAGATTCGGGCGATCATCAACGATTTCCAGCCAACATCGGCAACGATTATTGACGACACCACCAGTCCGCAAGGAATACCGCTTCCGCCTGACATTAAAATCGAAATGAACGCTTCCGGATTAAGTGGGACTGCCCCTGACCGCAGCAATGGCCAGCAGGAGCCCAGTTCCCGCGGCAACAATGGACGCCCTGGCACCCTCGTCGCGAATTTTAATCAGCAACAGTATTTCGCGAACGTCGCCACACAAGCGGTCTTACCTGCTTTCAAGAAAGAGCTGAAGCCGTTCTTCCTTATTTTCTGGTCACGTGATCCTGATGGCACGCAGCACAATCAAGGAGACAGCCTCGATCAACTGTATCCGGGAATTAACGGCCCAACGTCACGAACCGCGATTCGTAACGCCGACAACGATCTCTGGCAGATTGTTGATTATCTGAAAGCCAATAATCTTGACCGCAACACAGATATCATTGTGGTTGCCGACCACGGTTTTTCGACAATCAGCAAGAGAGAAATATCCCGCACGGGCGCACCAACCAAGAGCTATGCTGCCAGCAAAACCTACCTTGATGTAAAAGAAGGATACTTGCCATCTGGCTTCCTGGCCATTGATCTCGCACACGCCTTGAAGAAGCCACTGTATGACCCGGATGCCACGCCCTTCGTCTCTGAAACCGGCAATTACTACCAAAAGATCAGCATCTGCGATTGTGATGACTCTAAATTCCTGCAGCACCCTTCATCTGGGAACGGCGTCATCGGAGGAAGCGGCAGGATGCCGGGCCCCAACGAGATCACCGATGCAGAGATCGTGGTCGCCGCCAATGGCGGCACCGATCTCATTTACCTGCCGCAGGAACGCGGCGAAAAAGCTGAAGCCAACAAACAACTCGCCCAGAGCATCAGCCAGTTCCTTGTGCAGCAGGATTATGTAGATGGCATCTTTGTACGCGATGACTTAGGCGACCTTCCCGGGACACTGCCTCTCAGTGCGATCGGCCTCATGGGGGCCACCAAGCTGCCTAAGCCTGCTCTTGTTGTGAGCTTCAAGAATTTCTCACTGAGTCTCGACTCTCTCCTCACCCGCGTGGAGATCTCCGATTCTTCGCTTCAGGAAGGACAAGGCATGCACGGCAGCTTCAGCCGGGCGGATACTTTTAACAACATGATAGCGTTTGGTCCCGACTTCAAGTCCGAGTACGTAGACCGGGCGCCGGCCAGTAATGCAGATATTGCTGTAACCATCGCTGCAGTCATGAAATGGAAGTTCCCAGAAGGCAACGGAACCCTTCGCGGACGCGTTCTCAGCGAAGCCATCAAAGGTGGCCCAGACACGCTTACATTTACCCAGCCGCCTCCAAGAAAGTCCTCTCAGCCCGGTGCAAATGGATTGGGGACCGTACTGCATTATCAGGTGCTTGGAGAATACACTTACTACGATCAAGCCTGTCTGGTGAACACAGCGCCTGCGAACCCGCTTGAAGACAAGCAGCTCGACTGCCAATGAGCACTGAAGATCAACTATTGACGCATCCGAAGCCTTGCTCCTCATTACATTGGCGAGGTATGCGTTTGTCTTTCTTAACGTTTCCCATCTTAGGATTAGCTGTTTTCGGATTATGTATTTTCGCTTCGGCATTGTCTTTTTGCCAGGAAAAAGAAAGACGTGATTGCCCATCCGATCACGATCAATTTATGAAAATCCAGCAAGACGCCGAACAGAACAAACCTGATGCACAAACGATTCTGGCCTCTTGCTATGAATTAGGACGTAATGTAGAGCCGAATGGAAAAGAGGCAATCCGCTGGCTCACGCAGGCTGCTGAACTTGGATATGCGCCGGCGGAATACGAATTAGGCCGCACCTACCTCTACGGACGCGGGATTCCTGCTGACTACCAATTAGCGCTGCTCTGGGAAAAGAAGGCCGCCGAGCAGGGCGAACGCGAAGCCCAGCGAGATTTGGCGTTCATGTACGAAAGAGGGCTGGGCGTTGAGCAAAACGCTGAACAGGCTGTCCTGTGGAATCGAAAAGCCGCGGAGCAAGGTGAGCCGGCAGCGCAACTCCATCTGGCAGAGGCGCTGGAAAGCAACAGTGAGAACAAAGCCGAGACATTAAGTTGGTACCGGAAAGCTGCACGGCAGAATAGGCCCGAGGCGCAGCTTCGGCTCGCTCAAATGTATGCTGAAGGTAATGGCGCCCCACAAAACTATGCGGCCGCCATGTATTGGTACAACAAGGCGGCTGAGGGCGGCCAGTCCCAGGCAATGTATGAAATGGGCAAGCTCTACCTGGCAGGAAATCACGTGCAGCGCAATACGGAAGCTGCTTTTATCTGGTTTCAGGTTGGCGCTCGGTTCGGATCGCAAGAGAGCCGGATTGAAGCAGCGAAGCTGCAACCAACTTTAAGCAAGAAGCAAAAACTGGCTGCTGATTCGCGTATCAGCAATTGGATCAGCCATCACTCGGGTGCGCAAAAGGAAGAAGATGAGGAAGAAAGAGAGAAACACTAGATGCTATCTTCAGTCCTGCGGTTCACGAGCTGGCGATTGAATACTGGGATTATTGGTTAAAATCGGCACCTCCAGAGCGGCAAAGTCGCGCGGCTCAGCGTTGTTCTCCGCGATTCAAACGGGACGAGTTGGCCGCCGCCTGGAGTTGTACGAACTTGTTCAACGGACTCGCACTGGTGATCCTTCTCCGCGGCACTTCCAATTCGGGCATCGGTCTGCCCTGGAATAGACGCCGACAGGGCTTAGCCAGCCAGCGAGCCCAGCGGTTTGCTTTACTTCTCCGCGCACTGTCGGTCGTAATCCCAGTACTGGCATACATCTGCCGATAGAGTTTGGAGATGAATAGGAAGGCCAGACGCGCCCTGATCGTGGGAGTGCATCTCGAGCGTTGCCAAATGGATCCTATGCTATAGAAGCGGTCCCAAACATTCTGGGTTCGTTGCCTTAGCTCTTCAGAGCTCATGGTGGGGTGCGGCATGAACATCTTTGGTCTGAGTTCCGGCGGGATCAGCCAGTATCGGGTGAGCGGAATGCCGGAAATCGTCCGCGCATCGCCTTGCCCCTTTTCCCAGCGTTCGAAATCCACGGTGCCGGGAAAAGGTGTGAGCATCACGAACTGTGCGAAGGTCAGTCCCGCCTTGTGCGCCAAATATAATGTTGCATCGAAGGTGTCTTCGCGATCGGTTGGCAGCCCGAAAATGAACGAGCCAAGAACATGCACACCGTGGTCGCGGAAGATTTGGAGCTGGCGGGCGAGATTCTCTCCCGAGCAGTTGAAATCCTTATAGACAGCCTTTAATCCCTCTGCGGTAACAGCTTCTACGCCCACCAGCGCACCCCTGATTCGGGCAGCCCGCATAGCGTCCAAGTACCGGGGATCTTCCGCTGCCTCCATGGTGATTTGGGTAAAGAAGGTCATGTCCTTTGGCAATTCGGCGAGACGGGCCATCAACTCAAATCTCTCGTCCCGAATGGAGTGCAACTCAGCAAGTTTATGCTGATTGTTTTGCCGTTCGGCCAACCTGATGTCGGTGAGCGATACGGGGTAAAAGTTGTCATCGGCCAAGGCGACAAAACGGAAGCCTCGGCGCCGCAATTGCACGATTTCTTCAATGATGATGTCGGATGTACGCTGGCGTGGCTGCTGGCCGTCCGTGCGCCAGACGGAGCAAAACGAACAATGCTTAGGACAGCCGCGGACGGTCTGCACCGACGCCCACATATAGCTATCGGGCGGCAGCAGGTCCCATCGCGCCGGCTTGAACTCGTCTGCCTGGATTTGTCCGCCGGAATAGATTCTCTCCGGGGCGCCCTTACGGCAGTCCTCCAGCGCTCGTCCCCAGGCGATATCTCCATCGCCTGTCACCACAGCATCGGCGCACCCGTGCTCAAAGGCTTCATCTGGATAGAGACTGGCTTGAATGCCTCCAAAGATGACCCATGCCCCCCGTTCCCGTGCGATGCGCCCAATCGCGTAACCTCGCAGGGCATTGCCAGTGTGGATTCCTATGCCAACCACGTCGCCCTTTTGAACGCGCAAAGGATCCAGATGTTCTAAAGTTTCATCACAGATTTCGGGATCCCCAAAGGAGGCTGGAGTTGCGCCGGCAAGGACGTAGAGCCATCGGGGTGTTATGACCGCAGTTCCGAAGGAAGTATCGCTGGGATTGACGAGATGTATTTTCATAGGTTCGCTGAAAGAGGAGGAACGAGCGCTCAAAGCCTTGTACCAGCGGCCAGTCTATTTGGAAGCCCACGCGCATTTCTCCCTCCCGGAAGTGGAGTGTAATTCTTTGTCCTGCCGGTGACTGTTCAATTTTGCACACTTTTGAATTAATCGTGGGCTTTGCGAGGGTAACAACAGCGCGGGATCGCGCGAACCAGAGGGCGGTTCACAGACTGGCCCCGCAAGCGTATTTAGCGTTGCGGGGCCCTCGCATAAAACGCTTAGTACAAGCCGTCTATTCCGTTCGGATTCTCAGCCGTTTCAGCGTAGGCGCGCGCCGCAGCAGCTCGATGGGTTGCTGCGTCTGCATCAAACGGCACCACAACGTAGCGAAGCGCGCCGGCTGCAACATGCACGATGTTATGGTAGGCCAGGTAATCTACACCGCCTTTGGAGCCACCGATGGTGGAATTCACTCCCGGAGCGAGGTAGACCACATAAACCGTACTGTCATTGGGCGCAGGTATGGATTTGTTCGCCAGCAACTCCACCAGCTTGTGCTGGATCGCAAGATCGTTGACGGTGCTGAGAACACTGAAATCATCCACACTCGGAGCAGCTCGAAAAGCTTTGATTTGGTAGCTTTGCAGATCGTTCAAAGCTGAGCTGTTTGAGCTGGAGCTGTTGTTGGCCAGCAGGTCAGAGAGCCCTGCCTCGCGTGCCCGCACTCCACCCTCGGCCCAACGGCTGCCTAGAAAAATGCTCACCTGTTGAACAGATTTCATCATCGCTCCGCCGTGGTATTTCTTCGGGGTGGGTGAAGCAGCAGTTGGTTCTTCTTTAGGAACAGTTTGGACTTTGCCGCCGTCGTCATCAAAAACAAAATTTGGTTCAGCAGGCCGGTCAATCGCTGCGCCCGATTGCTGCGCCACCAGCCATGGGGTTGCACAGCTTGCGAAGAGAAGAATAAGAATTGCAAATCGGTTCATGGTTTTCTCCCTGTTGTGAAACCTTATTGTGTCACTTTGAGCGAAACGTCATCTACGACAAATGAAGTTTGCAGCGTACTGTCTTCCACGCCCTTAAAGAAGATCTGAATTGTCTGCCCTTTGAAAGAGCTGACGTCGAAAGTTTGCTGCTGATACCCCGCAGCCGCATTCAGGTTAGAGAACGTTGCGAGCGTTGACAGCACGGTGCCGGAAGAATTCAGCACTTGGACGTTCAGCGTATCGAAGGCTGTAGTTGTGCTGGTCTCAGCGGTATCAATGTGCAGCCAGAAGGTCAGGCTTGCGGCCGTGGCATTGGCTGGGATTGTGACTTGCTGCGCCAGGGTATCTGTGTGGGTTGTTCCATAGCCATCCAACCATGCGTCCCAGCTTCCAGTGTGCGGTGGTTCGCTGCTGGAATTGTTGATCACGCCAGTGGTGGCCGTCCAGGGTGCAGGATTCGTGGAGCCGTTCTCGAAGCCACCATTGCCGATGAGTTCCGTTATGGTGCCACCCGAGTTGGAAACAGTCACGGTTACCGTGGATGAAGTCCCAACGTTCCCCGCCGCATCGAAGGCCTTGGAAACGATGGTGTGCGAACCGTTGGCAACCGATGTCGTAGACCAGTTAAACGATAGCGATGTGGAGTTGGTGTTTGAAGCTGCTACCGTCCCATCAATCAGAATCTGTATCTGGGTAACGCCCACGTCATCGGAGGCGGTCGCGTTGATGGTAACCGCTCCCGAGACGGTAGCGCCATTAGCGGGAGCTGTGATGGAAGTGGTTGGAGGCGTCGTGTCCGGAGGCCCGGGTGTGGTGACGTTCAAGGCGAAGTCATCCACTACGAATGAGGTTTGCAAGGTGAAATCTTCTTTGCCTTGCAGGAAGATCTGGATGGTCTGGCCTTTGAAGGAACTCAAGTCAAATGTCTTCTGCTGATAGCCGCTGGCATGGTTCAAGTTGGAGTACGTTGCCAGCGTTGACAGCACTGTGCCTGAGCTATTGCGCACCTGTACGGTCAGTGTGTCAAAAGCCCGAGTCGTGCTGGTTTCAGCAGTATCAATGTGCAGGAAGAAGCTTAAAGAAGCCGCCGTTGCATTGGACGGGATGCTGACTTGCTGCATCAGCGTATCGGTCGTAGTCGAGCCATGACCGTCGAGCCAGGCGTCCCATGTGCCGGAATGAGGCGGTTCTGTGCTGGTGCTGTTAATCACCCTGTTTGTCGATTGAGTTGTAGTCACAGTCCAGGGCGCAGGATTGGAAGATCCATTTTCAAATCCCGGATTACCGAGGATCTGTGTTGTTCCGCCACCACCCGAAGCTGTAACAGTCAGTGAGACGGTTGTGGTGTGAGTCACGCCGCCACCACTCGCAGTCACCGTCACGCTGACAGTGCCAGTCGTCGCTGTGCTGCTGGCGGTAAATGTGAGCGTTGAGCTTCCGCTACCAGGAGCCGCAATCGAAGTCGGGCTAAAGCTGGCAGTTACACCTGAAGGCAAACCGGAGGCAGACAGTGACACGGCAGAGTTGAAGCCACCACTGACTGTAGTTGAAATCGAGCTAGTGCCCGAACTGCCCTGAACCACCGAGACGCTGGTGGGCGAAGCGCTGACAGTGAAGTCAGGCGTTGCGGCAGCCGTAACAGTCAGTGAGACGGTTGTAGTGTGAGTCACGCCACCGCCACTCGCCGTCACCGTCACGTTAACGGTGCCGGTCGTAGCCGTGCTGCTGGCAGTAAATGTAAGCGTCGAGCTTCCACTGCCGGGGGCCGCAATCGAAGTTGGATTGAAGCTGGCAGTCACACCCGAAGGCAAGCCAGAAGCAGAGAGTGACACAGCAGAGTTGAAGCCGCCGCTGACTGTAGTTGAAACCGTGCTGCTGCCTGAACTGCCCTGAACCACCGAGACGCTGGTAGGAGAAGCGCTGACCGTGAAGTCGGGCGTTGCGGCGGAAGTAATAGTCAACGATACAGTTGTGGTGTGAGTCACTCCACCACCACTTGCCGTCACCGTCACGCTCACAGTGCCGGTCGTCGCAGTACTGCTGGCGGTGAATGTAAGCGTCGAGCTTCCGCTGCCAGGAGCCGCAATTGAAGTTGGATTGAAGCTGGCAGTCACCCCCGAAGGCAAGCCAGAGGCCGACAGTGAAACAGCAGAATTGAAGCCGCCACTCACTGTAGTTGAAATCGTGCTGCTACCCGAGCTGCCTTGAACCACCGAGAGGCTCGCTGGCGATGCGCTTACGGTGAAATCGGCTGGCGCGTTCACAGTCAAAGAAACGGTAGTAGTGTGAGTCACACCACCTCCGCTCGCGGTGACCGTCACATTCACTGTGCCAGTCGTCGCCGTGCTGCTGGCAGTGAATGTAAGCGTCGAGCTTCCGCTGCCAGGTGCAGCTATCGAACTTGGACTGAAGCTGGCAGTTACGCCTGAAGGCAGGCCTGAGGCTGACAGTGACACGGCAGAGTTGAAACCGCCGCTGACTGTAGTCGAAACCGTGCTGCTGACCGAGCTGCCTTGAGTAACACTCACCGAAGCCGGCGACGCCGATACGCTGAAGTCGGCTGTTGCCTGCTTCCACACATCGGAGATCGGCGTGGCCGTGGCCGCGCTGCCCACGTGGGTCAGGCCGTATAAATCCTCAAGAGTGCGCAGAATATTGAAGTGATTGACGGTCTCGCTGAACTGCCCTTGCTTCACCATCGGACCGATGAAGATTGTCGGAATCTGGTTGCTGCTGGAGTTGTCGTCTTCATCCCAAGTCACAATCAGAAGGCTGTTGTGGGTCTGCGCAAACTGAACGTAACCATTAATGTGCTGTTGCAACCATGTATCGCCCTGGGCGATGGTGCCATCGTGCATGTCGTCATTGAGGTTGGGGATCACGAACGAAAGTGTTGGCAGTGTCGTGAGGTCCGTGGGAAAGCTGGTGAACGGTTGGTTCGCGCTGGTAGCAACGTTGCTGAAATTGATCCAGGGAGAATGTTTGCGAGCATAGGCCCCGGATGTGCACACCGTGGACCCCGCGGAGGGCAGGTCTTCGGAGAAGCCTGTGAAAGAAAGTCCTGCCGCTGTCAGTTCGCTGCCCAAGTTCTCTCCTGAAAAAGTATGCGGGCAGGAATCATCGGTAATGCCTTGGTTCGATCCTGAAAACAGGTCCAGGTAATTGGGCTGGCTGGGATGCTCAATGGCAAACGATTGGGTAAACAAGGCGCCCTGTTGCGCAAGGCTGTTGATATAAGGAGCCGAAGATGAACCGATGATAGACGAGAACGAATGGTTCTCCTCCATAACAATTATTACGTGATCAGGCGGAGTGATGCCCAAAACGTTTGTTTGGGGAATCGTTAAGGATATGGTCGTGGTATGAGTAACGCCGCCACCGCTAGCAGTCACGGTTATATTCGATGTCCCGATGGTTGCCGTGCTGCTGGCAGTAAATGTGAGTGTTGAGCTGCCACTGCCGGGCGCGGCGATCGAAGCCGGGTTAAAGCTGGCTGTCACGCCTGTAGGTAAGCCGGAAGCGGAGAGCGACACAGCCGAATTGAAACCACCACTGACTGATGTTGAAATAGTCGTGTTGCCCGAACCGCCCTGTGTAACCGACAAGCTGGCAGGTGATGCACTCAAGGTGAAGTTGGGTGATGCAGCAGGACTAATGGTGAGAGCCACAGTCGTAGTGTGAGTAACGCCAGCGCCGCTGGCGGTCACAATTGCGTTAACCGTGCCGGTTGTCGCTGTACCGCTGGCGGAAAATGTCAGCGTCGAGCTTCCGCTACCGGGCGCTGCGATTGAACTTGGGTTAAAGCTGGCAGTCACTCCCGAAGGCAGGCCTGAAACCGATAATGAAATCGCCGAATTGAAACCGCCGCTCACAGCAGTTGAAATGCTGGTACTGCCCGAACTGCCCTGGGTCACAGACAAGCTCGTAGGAGAAGCGCTCAGAGTGTAGTCTGGCGTTCCCGCACCCGGATTAAAAATAATGTCCAGGATCGGGTGGATTTCAATTTGGTTGGGTGCCGCGCCGGTTTGCCCGTGCGGAAAGTCGAACATTCCCACGCCTTTGATTCGTACGGGAATGTTGGCTGTTTGAAAGCTTGTGGTAGCGGTCAATCTGGCGTCAAATTCGGAGCGCGCATTTTGAATGCCGGCAAAAAATGGGCTGCCGGAGCCAACGCACGTGGGCGACGGTATCTCCGTAACCATGGTGTTGCCGGAAGCATCCTGCATGACCAGATGGTAATCGGAGTCACTTTCCAGCTTGTAAAGCGTCAAGGTAGCATCCAAGGTCCACTCAGTGGTCTCGGCCGGGGCGACGCGATTGTTTGGTGGAATCGGATTGGGCGTAGTGAACGCCCGCAGGTTGGTGACCGTTGTGCTGGTTGGAGAACTCAGGTTCACCGATCCAGCATCAGCATCCGTGCCCGTTTTGACCGACCAGCGCTCAACGCCGCATTGGGCGAGAACATTGCTGGAAGCCGAAACTACGATGAGAAGAACTGCAATCAGGAAAAATACGCGCGTACGTAGATACATCAAACCCTCCGGACAAGCTGGTTAAGATTTGACTGCAATGGCGACAGCAAACTACATGATTTGTTGCAGGCGGCTGGCCTGCATGTTAGGAGCTACTATCAATGCTCGTAGACAATATCAAATTCTGTGTTAACAGTGAATGAATTTGCATGTAAATATTTGGTAAATTTCAAAATCAGAAGAAGCTGCCGCTCTTTTCCACAGTGAGATTACGTATTAACCCAGCTTTCATTATTTTTTAACTGTCCGTTCATCGAATGCCTCTGGCTGATTATTTAGCATATCGCTTACTCATCATTAAATTTAAGGGGATGCGAACATGAGGCGGTTTTTGTTTCTTTCGTTGGTAATACTTCTTTCGAGCAGCGTGCTCTTTGCTCAATTTGACTCCGCAAGCGTCTTGGGAGCAGTGCGGGATAGCACGGGTGCTCTGGTATCGGGCGCGAACGTCACGCTCACCAATCTGGAAACTGGAATCAGCGCCCAAAGCACCACGACCGATGCTGGGCAGTACGAATTTCCCTCCGTGCGTGTTGGCCGGTACAAAATCGTTGTGGAAAAGCAAGGATTCGCCAAGGCAATCGCCGATGATGTCGTCGTCAATGTGAGTGCCCGCCAGCGGGTTGATCTTACGCTCTCACCAGCACAAGCGACAGAGTCGGTCGAAGTCAATGATGCCGTGAGTTTAGTTGAAACTGATTCCAGCCAACGCGGACAGATCGTCTCCAAAACTCAGGCTGTGGAATTGCCGCTCAATGGACGCGAATATTCGCAGCTCGTTCTGCTCACCAGCGGAGTGCGGCAATCGGCGGTAGGAACCGGCAGCGTCTCGACCAACCGCGAGGGTTCGTTCAACGTCAATGGCCTGCGCAGCACCTTCAATAACTATCTTCTCGATGGACTCGATAACAACGCCTACGGAACCAGCAACCAGGGTTTTTCCAATCAGGTGGTCCAGCCTTCGCCTGACGCACTGGCCGAATTCCAGGTAGTTACAAACAATGAAAGCGCCGAGTACGGGCGTGCCGGCGGAGCGACCATCAATGTCGCTTACGCCAGCGGCGGCAACCATATTCACGGCACGGTGTATGAGTTTCTGCGCAACAACGCTGTTAATGCTTTCCCGTTTCCCAAGCCCCCGGATGGAAGAAAGCCGCAGTTCAATCGCAACCAGTTCGGGTTTACCTTTGGCGGTCCAATCATCCAACAAAAGGCCTTCTACTTTGTGGATTACGAAGGTTTCCGGCAGAGTAGAGGAATCGTCTCTACCTCCACGATACCCACACTGGCGCAACGCTCCGGCATTCTTAACAAGAATGTTTACAATCCACTTACCGGGGTACTCTACCCAGCCGGCACACAGGTTCCAGCCAGTGCGATATCGCCCTTTGCGCAAAGCGTTTTGGCTGCGCTTCCTCAGCCTACCAATTCCGCTGCATCGAACAATTACGTCATCACTCAGCGTTTCACAAACCACACTGACAAGTACGACGCCAAGTTCGATTATCAATTCAACGAGAAGATCAATGGATTTCTGCGCTTGAGCCAGCGCAAAGCCAATCTGGTGGATAACCCTCCGATTCCCTTACCTTCAGGCGGGGCCGGCAATGGCAATACCAGAATTTTGAACCAGCAGATCGCCACCGGATTTACCTGGGCGCGCAGCGCGACACAATTACTGGAAGCCCGCTTTGGAATTTCTCGCACTCAAGGCGGAAAATTTCCGCTGGCGCTCGGTCTGCCGAGCGCGCAGAGCCTTTTTGGAATTCCCGGATTGCCCACGGACCCGCGCATCACTGGTGGCGTTCCAACCGAGTTGATCTCAGGGTTCTCCGATCTGGGTAGACAGGCGACCAATCCGCAATGGCAATATCCTCTGGTCTACAACCCCAAGATCAACTATTCGATCTTTCATAAACGGCATTCCATAAAGTTTGGATACGAATATCAGTGGATCGGGACCACGGTTCAAGACGTAAATCCGCTCTACGGACGTGACTCTTATACTGGCGGCTTCAGCCGCTACCCCACCGGAGCACAAGGCGGGCTGACTGCGATTGCAAATGGTCCTATTTATAATTTTGCCGATTTTCTCTTCGGTGCGCGCGCTCAATATGCGTTAAGCACATTTTTTATCGCCCACTTGCGCCAGCAACAGCACTACACATATATCCAGGATGATTGGAAGGTAACCGACCGGCTGACGCTCAATCTCGGGCTGCGCTATGAATACGCCACTCCCTATTACGAGAAAAACAACCATCTGACGAACTTCGATCCTGCTTCGCTCAGCATGATCTCGGCCAAAGATGGAGGCATTACCGACCGTGCCCTGGTCAATCCTGATCGCAACGACTTCGCCCCACGCTTTGGCTTTGCCTTCGCTCCGACCAATAAGATGTCAATTCGCGGAGGCTACGGCGTCAGTTACATTCATTACAACCGCGCCGGTGCTGGAAATCTGCTTCCCATCAATGGCCCGCAGGTGATCAATGCCGTGGTCAACCAAACCAACCCTCGCGCTGCGACTTTCCTGACCACCGATCAGGGCTATCCCTTGGGCATCACTGCACCCAGCAACTTTAATCCGCTCACCGCCAACATCACCTACGTTCCTAAGAACTACCGCACCAGCTACGTTCAAAGCTGGTTTCTTTCCGTGCAACGCGAACTGGCCAAAAACACCATCATTGACGTCGCCTATGTTGGCAACCATGCCGCCAAATTGCTGCTCTTTGCCAATTTCAATCAGGCCCATCCTTATAACAGCGGCACCCTCGCCCAGAACCGGCCCATTTCTGCTTTTGGCGATATCACTTACGCCTTCAATGGTGGAGATGCGAATTATCACAGCTTGCAAGTACGCTTTGAGCATCGCTATTCCGGCGGACTTACTTTACTGAACTCCTTTACTTACTCTCACGCCATTGATAATGGATCGGGATCGCTGGAGAATCCTTTCGGCAACTTCCCCGCCCCGCAGGATATCTATAATCTCAGGGCCGAGCGTGCAACCTCCGCCTATGACCAACCGCTGACCAACACCACCAGCCTGGTTTATGAACTTCCTTTCGGCCATAGCAGAAAATTTTTGAATTCATTGCCCGGCTTTGCCGATCAGGCTGTTGGCGGATGGGAGATCAGCGTTATCAATCAGGCCAATAGCGGCCAACCCATCACCATTACCTACAGCCCTTCAGCAAACGTGCAGGTCTCGGGAATTCAGCAGGACTTCCGCGGGGCCAATAACTACCGCCCCAACCTGATTCCGGGAATTCCGGTTCTCACTGGCTTCAACCCAGCGAGTGGGCTTCCCTATTTGAATAGTGCCGCCTTCGCCGTACCAACCGGCACACCCTTCGGCAATGCTGGTCGCAACATCGCCCGCGGTCCAAATTTCAACCAGTTGGACTTTGCCGCGAACAAGAATTTCCGGCTGCCCTTTGAAGGGACTTACCTGCAATTCCGCGCCGAGTTCTTTAACCTCTTCAACCACGCTAACTTCATCCCGCCACCCAGCAACATCTCGAGCGGGGGCTCATTCGGTAAGATTACCAGTGCTTATGATCCGCGTCTGATTCAATTCGGCTTGAAGCTGGGCTTTTAGAGCTGTTTTCACATCCGACTCGGAGGGCAGGTTCGAGACATGTATCAGGGCGCGAGGTCACTTGTGCCGTCGCCCACCCTATTGAAATTGGGGCTTTCGGCCCCTGCGTGCGAAACATGTTTTTTTGCGCCGCAAAGGCACTCTCTGAGAATCCCTGTTTTTCTCTGTGCCTCTGTGTCTCTGTGGTGTAACGTCCCGAAATACCCGATCAATGTCCTGCCCCTTTCCGTCCTACAGATCGTTTTTCGCTCATAACTTTTCCAGGTGCATCCCGTCTAAGTTTGGAAGAGCAGTTTTACAGAGTCGCAGCGAGTTTCGTGCCTGCAGTCAGGCAGCAGGTGGGCACGCAAAAGCGTTGCAGACTCCGCGCCAACGATGTACGCCATCCTCGGGGCAGACCTCCTGTCTTGATGGCGAGTTCAAGGCTGCCTCAAACCGGGTCCCCGCGTTTAGGGGGAAAAAAGGGAGTTAAGGTTTATATGAAGCTATTGATAATTTCCAAGAAGCTGCTGCCAGCGCTGGCCTTGCTTGTGGCTACGAGCGCGTTCGCAGCCGACAAGGCTTCGTTGCAATTGTATGAAGCGGCAACCGTAAGCGGACATAAACTGGCCCCAGGCGAATACCAGCTTAAGTGGGATGGAGCCGGCCCCAGCGTCGAGCTTAACATCTTGTCGAAAGGGAAGGTGGTAGCAACTGTACCCGCGCACTTGGTCGAGCAGAGCAATGTGGAACGTAGAAATACGTACAAGGTTCACATGAACGATGATGGCACAGCTACTCTGGTCAAGATTGATTTTGCCGGCAAGAAATATGCGCTTTCTCTCACCGACGACTCAGCCTCGGGTGAAGCAACGGCCCAGAAAGACAGCAAGCAGTGAAGTATCGAGAAACCACTTGGAGGGGCACAAACAATGTACGGCACAATGCTACAAAAAGTGCTGTCCCGCAAAGCGGAAGAGAATGCAATCCGCCCTGCGGGACTTTGTGGAACTGATTCTTCATCCTATGCGCGTACAAACCGCTTTCACTTCTGTGTATAGCTCGAGAACATCCTTACCCATTTCGCGTCCCCAGCCCGATTGCTTATACCCGCCGAAGGGCAGCGCCGCGTCGAAGATGTTGTAGCAGTTGATCCACACCGTTCCTGCTTTCAGCTCTGCGGCAAGTTGGTGCGCTTTGCTGATGTCTTTGGTCCATATCCCGGCCGCGAGTCCGTAGACCGTGTCATTGGCGGTGGCCACCACGTCATCAGCGTCTTTGAACGGAATCGCCGTAACTACGGGTCCAAAGATCTCTTCCTGTACGACTTTCATCTTCGGATTCGTGTTGACCAGCACCGTCGGCTCGACAAAATAGCCTTTATTGCCGGAACGCTTGCCGCCCGTCGTTGCCTTGGCTCCTTCCGAGAAGCCTGATTCCAGGTATCCACAAACGCGCTGTAACTGTTCGTGGGAAACCAGCGGCCCCATCTGTGTCTGTGGATCCATGCCCGCTCCGACGCGGATCTTCTTTGCCTGTTGCGATACGCCTTCGACAACGCGATCAAAAATATTGCTCTCTATGTAGAGCCGCGATCCCGCGCAGCAACACTGCCCGTGGTTAAAGAAGATTGCGCTCGCCGCACCTTTCACCGCGGTATCAACATCGGCATCGCTGAAAACGACATTGGGCGATTTGCCTCCCAATTCCAGCGAAACCTTCTTGAGATTGCCCGCAGCCGCTTGCAGCACCAGCTTGCCGACTTCGGTTGAACCTGTGAAAGCAACCTTATCAACATCCGGATGAGCAGCCAGCGCGGCCCCGGCGGTTTCACCAAACCCTGTGACGATGTTCAATACGCCGGCAGGAATCCCGGCTTGCAGCGCCATTTCACCCAGCAAGAGTGCAGAAAGCGGGGTTTGCTCTGCCGGCTTGAGTACGACAGTACAGCCGGTTGCCAAAGCTGGTCCAAGCTTCCACGCAGCCATCAATAGTGGGAAGTTCCACGGAATGATTTGAGCGACCACGCCTACCGGCTCGCGCAGAGTGTAGCTGAAATACTTTGCCCCCGGGGTATACGGCACAGAAATTGGTATGGTTGTGCCCTCTACTTTCGTGGCCCAACCCGCCATGTAACGAAACAAATCCACCGCTAATGGGACGTCTGCCGCGCGCGCCACGCCGATGGGCTTGCCGTTATCCAGCGTTTCGAGTTCTGCAAATTGCTCGAGGTTTTGCTCCATGAGGTCCGCCAGCTTCCAGATCGCGCGTCCGCGCTCGGAGGGCGTCATTTTGCGCCACGGACCATTTTCAAATGCCCGGCGCGCTGCCTTTACCGCCAGGTCTACATCTTGCTTATCCCCTTCGGCCACTTGTACCAGTGCTTCTTCGGTCGAAGGGTCGAGGGTGGCAAAAGTCTTTCCCGATGTGGCGTCAACCCACTTGCCATCAATCAGCATCTTTTTGGGTTTGGACAAGAACTGAAGGACATGCTCGTTCAACTGCGTTGCTGTAGCTGTGGCACCCATGATTGTTTACCTCCGTATGGTTTTGGTTGGGCAGGAATAACGAAATTACATTCAGATCTTTATTTTCACTAGTTGTCGCTCCGATCCAAATGCCTGGTTCAAATACCGCAAAACATATCATCGGCATGCTAAGGGAGTGTTAAAAGCGTTACCGATAATTAAGAAATACTCCGTTAACTAGTCTAATACCACTGTTGGACGAATAACAGGCGATTATGGCTTCCCTGCTTTTGCAGGTTGGCCGCGCTTGCATACGGGAGTTCAATTAGAATTGTTCTTTGCTTCCACCCAAACCTATGTCTAAGCTTGCAACCAAAGACTATGATCTGCTTCTGCAATCAGCCCGCGAGATTCTCCGGCATGCCCATGCTCCGTACTCCGGATTCAAAGTAGGGGCAGCAATCCTGACCCAAGAGGGAAAGATCTTTACCGGATGCAATGTCGAGAACGCCTCCTATGGATTGACCATCTGTGCCGAGCGATCCGCAATTTTCACAGCGGTTGCCAATTCTGCAGGAGGAAAACTGGCGCTGCGCGCAGTTGCCGTGGTCAATGAAAAGGAGGTCCCGTGCCCTCCCTGTGGAGCGTGCCGCCAGGTAATTTCCGAGTTTGGCATGGACACCATTGTGCTGTTTAAGTCCGAGGCGGGTTACCAGGAGCTGACCATCTCCGATCTGTTACCCTCAAGCTTCCAATTCCCAAAGAGTTGACTGCAACGCTCTGGCTAAAACTTAAATGCGAATGGAGAAATTCTTGAGCACTACGTGCCGATCCGAAACGAAAGGAAGAGTTTCATGCCAACTGTGAGCGATTGGCAATCAGCCGCCAAACTCATTGATCACACCCTGCTGAAACCGGAGGCAACAGCCAATCAGATCACACAGCTCTGCCAGGAAGCGCTGAAGTTTGGCTTCGCCAGTGTCTGCGTGCAACCCTGCTACGTGCCGATGGTCAGTTCTCTTCTTCAGGATTCGGCAGTGAAGGTTTGCACCGTCATCGGATTTCCTTCGGGAGCAACCCTGACCGATTGCAAACGCTTTGAAGCATTCGAGGTACTGGCGAGGGGCGCCCGCGAGCTGGATATGGTCATTAATATTGGCGCGCTGAAGTCGGGGGCCGATGCCACAGTCCAGGCGGATATCTATGCCGTTTCCGATGCTGTGCATCAAGAGCGTGCAATCCTCAAGGTGATTATTGAGACGGCGCTGCTTACGCAAGAGGAAAAAATCAAGGCCTGCGAGCTTGCCGTGGCCGCTGGCGCCGAGTTTGTGAAAACCAGCACCGGATTTGCCGGCGGCGGAGCGACCGTGGAAGATGTGGCGCTCATGCGCAAAACGGTGGGCGATCGCGCCAAGGTCAAAGCTTCAGGCGGCATTCGCACCCTGGCTGATTTTCAGGCGATGGTTTCTGCCGGCGCAGACCGAGTGGGAGCTTCCGCTTCGGTCGCGATTGTGCGCGAACTCGGGGCCCCATAGCCATCAATTCAATAGAAGAAGGTATGCATGAATGCATGTTACTGACCTGATCCGCAAGAAGCGTGATGGCGTTGAGCTACAGCCATCGGAGATAGAATTCCTCGTCATCGGCTATACCGCAGGACAGATTCCTGATTACCAGATGTCTGCCTGGCTCATGGCCGTGGTTCTGCGAGGCATGACCCGTGCTGAATTGGCGGCATTGACTTCGGTGATGCTGCACTCGGGCGAGGTCTTGGACTTATCTGAGCTTGATGGCCCTAAGGTTGATAAGCATTCCACGGGCGGCGTGGGCGACAAGACTTCTCTGGTGATTGCGCCCATTGTTGCTGCCGGTGGCGTCTTTGTCCCCATGGTCAGCGGACGTGGGCTGGGGCACACGGGCGGCACGCTCGACAAGCTCGAGTCTATTGCCGGCTTCAACGTAAATCTTTCCGCTGCCGATTTCCGGCGTGTTCTTTCCTCTTGCGGCTGTGCCCTGGCTGGGCAGACGGGCGAGATTGCACCGGCTGACAAAAAGATCTATGCCTTGCGCGACGTGACCGGCACGGTCGAGAGCCCTTACCTGATTTGTGCCTCCATCATGAGCAAGAAAATGGCGGAAGGAATTGATGCATTAGTGCTGGATGTGAAGACCGGCAACGGCGCCTTTATGAAATCAGAGCAGGATGCTGCATTCCTCGCCGAGCTGATGGTCGAAACCGGGGAACGTTTGGGGAAGAAAATCGTTGCTTTAATTACCGACATGGACCAGCCCCTCGGACAAGCCATAGGCAATTCCCTGGAAGTTGTAGAGTGCCTGGAAATCATGGATGGCGGTGGACCGGCCGACCTTCGTGAATTATGTTTATTGCTTTCGTCGCGAATGTTTCTGCTTGCCAAACGGGTTGCAACCCTGGATGAAGGAAAGAATCTTGCAGCAGAGATGATCTCTACCGGCCTGGCGCACGAAAAGTTCCGCGAGATCGTTGGACTGCAAGGGGGCAATGTCGCGGCGATTGACGACCCGACGCTGCTGCCACAGGCGGAGCACCAGATCGAGATACTGAGTCCGGCTTCCGGCTTTGTCACTTCCATGCTTTGCGAACAATTGGGAACAGCCAGCGTGCTTCTGGGTGGTGGCCGCGAACGCAAAGAAGATTCAGTTGATCCTGCGGTGGGAATGATCCTTCACAAAAAGGTGGGCGACCAGGTCGCAGCCGATGAGCCGCTCTGCACTATTTATTACAACTCGACAGCGCGTCTGGAGAGCGCGCAGCCTCTCATTGAAGAGAGCTACAAGATTGAGGATGCTCCTCCGAAAAAAGCCAGGCCGCTCATCCATCGCGTAATCGGAGAGTAACATAAATTCTCAGCGCGGATTATCCAGCTGTGCCACATCCTGTGCGATCTGAGGTATCACTGCCTGAAGCAGCGTTTTAAATTGCCCAGCCACGCGCCGTCCTGTCTCAAGTACTTCCTGGTGATTGAGTGGAGCATCAAGAACGCCCGCAGCCATGTTGGTGACGCAAGAGATGGCAAGCACCTTGATTTTCATCTGGCGGGCAACAATCGCCTCAGGAACAGTGGACATGCCCACCAAGTCGGCGCCAATTGCCCGCAGATAGTGGATTTCAGCAGGAGTCTCATAGCTTGGCCCCAACAAGGCAGCGTATACACCTTCCGGCATCTCGAAGCCGAGTTGCCGGGCGGCATCCACTGCGATCTTTCGATAGGCTTTCGAATATGCCTCGGTCATGTCAATAAACCGAGGACCGAAGCGTTCATCCTCAGGACCCACCAGAGGATTCTGCCCTAGAAGATTGATATGGTCGCGGATCACGACCAGCCGCCCCTGGCCGTACTGCAGATTAATTCCTCCGGCGGCGTTGGTGAGGATGGCCGCGCGCACGCCTAACCGTCCGAGAACGCGTATGGGGAAGGCGGCCTTCTGTGCCGAGTTCCCTTCATAAAGATGCACCCTTCCCTGCATGGTGGCGACCGGCCACTTGCCGATCTTGCCGAGGACAAGCTGACCGGCGTGGCCGACGGCGGTGGAGCGCGAGAAATGAGGGATATCGCCAAAGCTGATTTTGACAGCTTCGGTCATTTCGTCGGCGAAGGCGCCCAGTCCGGAACCGAGCACTACGGCCACTGTAGGGCGTAGTGAGGTCCGGCTGAGAATGAATTTTGCCGCCTCTTCGGCTTGGAGGAATTGGTCTGCCGGTACGTCACTACGTTGCGGGATAGCTGTCATGTTTGTTTTCCATTCTCTTTCACAGTTGTCATTCCGAACTGCTCGAGCCGTAAGGAATCTGCATTCCTGCGTTTTAGTTACTGAGTGCGCGGGATCCGGAGTTTATGGACCAGATTTTTTCCAGACTCAACGCATACGGGCTGCATATGTTCCGGCAGGCGCTTCTTATACGGACAAACCAGAAAATCGCCGTACAACTCATCATCAAACGTCGGCACAAGTTTGCGCAGGTACTCTGGCATCTCCTCTTTTTCGGTGGGGACGCTGAACATATGATGCGTTCCGATCGCCCACATCCGCGTGGAGGGGGTGCCATTGTAGAACCCAAGCCTTCCGTGCACGGTAATGCACGCCTGAGTAACACGGGGGTCGTTCTTGCACGTCCCGGCAAATGCCTGTACAAACATACCCGAAATCACCACGAGTACCGCCGCTCTTTTCACATTAGCCATGTCTCTCACTTATCTGTTTCTCTGTCGATGCAGGCTCGCTGGAGTTTTTGTAAATTGGCATTCTAAATGTTATATTGCCGCTCTACTCCAATCGAGGTCTGCCGTGCTACGTAAGAACGTTTATTTTCTCATCACACTCCTGTTTTTGACTTTCAGGCCAGCCCTGGCCCAGCGTGCGGCCACTCCAGAAGAGAAAACAGCGAAGTATTTTGATTCTGTGCGGCATCAGCCCTCTTTGCTGCAGGATTTCTTGCAGCGGATGCCAAAAGGTGGAGACCTGCACAATCATCTATCAGGTGCGGTTTATGCCGAGAGCTTTGTGCGCTGGGCGGTACAGGATGGCTTGTGTGTTGATCGCACTAGCTCATCCATCGTGCCGCCGCCGTGTGATGCCGAGAAAGGCAGGGTTCCGGCGGCTACGGCTTACCAGGATGTTGGGCTCTATACCCAACTTCTCGGGACTTTTTCCATGCGGGGATGGCGGCCGGGGCTCGAATCCGGTCACGACCATTTCTTTGCTACCTTCGGCAAGTTCGGAGCCGCCACAACAAACCATACCGCCGAGATGTTGACGGAGGTCCGGTCGCGGGCTGCGAACGAGCACCTGCAATATCTGGAGGTCATGTTCAATCCTGATGGAGGAGAGGCCGCGCGGCTGGGGGCACGCCTGGGCTGGAATGACGATCTTGCCAAGATGCGAGATCAGCTCTTGTCGGGCGGGCTGACTGATGTTGTGGCCAACGCGCGCAAGGGGCTGGATAACATTGAAGCCAAGGAGCAATCAGAGTTGCATTGCGGCGAACCACAAGCAGATGCGGGCTGCAAGGTCGAGACGCGCTATCTGTATCAGGTGGCGCGGGGGCTGGCCAAAGAGCAGGTATTTGCTCAGATACTTGCTGGGTTTGAGATGGCCTCGCAGGATCCGCGGGTGGTTGGACTGAACCTCGTCATGGCAGAAGACTGGTACGTCCCTACACATGACTTCAGCCTGCACATGGACATGCTGGATTTTCTGCACAAGCTGTATCCCAAAGTCCATATCACTTTGCACGCCGGCGAGGTGACGACCCAACTGGTGGCGCCGGAAGAAATGTTCCACATCCGCGCCTCGGTGGAGCGCGGCCATGCCGAGCGCATCGGGCATGGAGTGGACATGATGCACGAGGCTGATCCGACCGGGCTGCTGCGCGAGATGGCTAAACGGAAAATTCTAGTAGAAATTTGCCTGACCAGTAATGACGTCATCCTGGGCGTGAGTGGAGCGCGGCATCCGCTGCCGGTGTATATGCGCTTTGGAGTGCCGGTTGCCCTGGCGACGGATGACGAGGGTGTTTCCCGCTCCAGCATGACCCAGGAATACCAACGTGCGGCTGAGACCTATGACCTGGGATACAAAGATCTGAAAAAGATGGCGCGGGCAAGCCTGGCCTACAGCTTTTTGCCGGAAAGTGAGAAGGCACGCGCAGAGCGGGAGCTAGAAACGGCGTTTGCGGAGTTTGAAAGGCAGTTCTCAATTCCCGGTTCTCAGTTCTCAGAAAAGACACGGTAGACGCCGCCGCAAACAATCGCAGAGAGCCCCCCCACTACTTAAGTAGTCGGTGCAGCGCTAACTCGTACAAAATCAACTATATACGGGCCATTCAGCGTAGTGTCCAAGTAGTGGTCTGGAACGCAGTTCTCAGTTCCCGGTTCTGAGTTCTGAAAAGCAGTTCCCAGTTCACGGTTCTCAGTTCTCAGAAAAGGCGGCATAAAAGGGGGCCCGGGTACTTGCTAGCTAGTGGTTGAGAGCAGTAAAACTAGCCGGAACCCGCATAAACACTGGGTAAAACTGGTGACGGGTGGGGATACTTGCTGAATAGTGAGGCGTCGTACCCAGTACTCAGAAAGTCCCTGCTCATTCCACAGCCCAGAAAACCGAGCCCACAGCATATGGGCACGTAGTTTGGGCCGACGGTACTTGCTAGCAAGTGGTTGAGAGCAGCAAAAACTAGTCGGGACCCTTGTAAACACTGGACAAAACCGGTGTCGCGTGGAGGTACTTGCTGGGGTCAGGATAAGTATCCAGCAATCAGGTTTTCAAAGAGCTTTCGTCTCGAGCAATTTCAAAACTGCTGCACCCGCCCGGCACCGGGGCTAAAGCCCACTCAGGTTGGCGTTTCAACGTGGGCCTAAAGGCCCACTCTTCTACGGTGCAGATACAGCAATTATGGAATCACCCTAAGGGCCCTGCGGTAAACCGCTCGCCCTCGCGCTACTCTCCGCGCACTTGGCGCTGGCTTCGCGCTCGGCTTTCTCATAAGGGCTCCGCGGTGAACCGCTTTGCCCTCGCGCTGCGCTCGCGCAACTCGGCGCTCACTTCGCGCTCACCCCTAAGAGCTTTCTTCTAAGTAAGTCTCCAGGGTGGGCCTCACTTCGAGAAATGGGCTTGGCCATTCCTCAAGGATAATGATGACCTAAAATGTGCATGGGGGTACGGTTTTGATATCACAGTGATACCACTTTCTTAAAATGAGGCAACCGCAGAAGATAAAAACCTACCGCGGATTCCACGGATTGCGCGGATAAGATCTGATTATCTGAAAATCGTTAACCACAAAGGACACATGACCGAACAACCCGATCCCAAAGCAATCATAAAAGCGTCACCAGTAACGGTAGACTGCACATTCTCCTCAGATTCTTCGCTTGCGCTCAGAATGACATTTTGCAGAAGCGGACGTTTTTTATGCAGTGAGAAAGAAAAACGCGGCAGCCGAAGCTGCCGCGTTTTTTCTTAAGCTTTCAGGCAGTTAGAACTTGACGCGAATGCCGACCTGGATCTGCCTGGGAGTATATATGAAGTTGCTGTTGGTGCTGGTTATGGTTCCAAACAACGGTGCGAAGTTGTTGGCTGGGGTATCCACGTTGAAATTGAGGCAAGGAGCAGCAGCGCTGCAGGTGAATGGGCCCGTTGGGGTCTGGACCGTGCCTGTCGTGGCGATATATCCGGTGCTATTCACGCCGGTTACGTTCTGCTTATTGGCGATGTTGAAAAAGTCGCCACTCAACTCCAGCTCATATTTTTCCTGGACTTTGAAGTGCTTGGCAAAGCGTATATCAGACACCCAGGTCGTGGGCCGGCGGAAGGTGTTGCGACCAACGACGTCAATCCGTGTGTCGCCGCCGGAGCCGTTCAAGCCACTGTTAAGGCCGCCCGGAGCCGAGCCAGCAGAGGTAAGCGAGTAAGGCAATCCATTTTGGATCTGATAAATAGGGTCGAACTCCCAGTCATTGGCCAGAATTCCCAACCAGCCACCCACCTTCCAGGGTGAGGTCATGACAGCGTGGGCCACGAAGCGGTGGCGTACGTCATAGATGGAGTTGCCTTTTTCCAAGCGAATGTTGTTGGGAACCAGTAAGTCATTGGTATCGGAGAATGTGCTCTGGTTCTGGTTAAAGTCTATTGCATGCGACCAGGTGTAGCTCACTGAAAACTGCACGTGATGGCTCATGCGATGGTTGACTTGGGTGACCAAAGCGTTATAGCTGCTATTAATGCCGCTAAAGATGGTGGTCACATTGCCAAAATTAGGGTCTTTACGCTGGGTGAACAGCGGCTCGGTGATGGTGGGAGTCTTGATAGGACCACCGTTCAAGATCTTGTATGTAACGGTTCCGACAGGATTCGTACAGCCTGTCGCCCCAGTTAGATCCTGGCTGGTACAGACATTGAGGTCTGTAAAGCCTGGCAGGCTGCGTCCCATACTGCCGAGGTAGCTGACAGAGAGAACAGTGCCCCATCCCAATTCATGTTCCAGCGTCAAATCCGTCTGATGAATCTGGGGGTTTTGGAGGTTCTTAGCGAAAAAGGCGATGCTCGGCTTTGCACCGGGGCAAGTGGGTTGTGCTCCCAGGATTTGTGGAAAAGGAAGGGTACAAGGCCCAGATACGGCTGAGGTAGGACTTAATGAAAAGAATGGCTGGCCACCCGGCATGCCGGTTGCTGTCAGAGCGTTGTAGATGGTGGAGTTAATGACGCGTCCGTAGTAGATGCCATAACCGCCACGCAGAACAGTCTTTCCGTCGCCAAAGATGTCATAGGCGAAGCCGATACGCGGACCAATATTGTTCTTGTCGCTGGGCATGTGGCCGGTCAGGGGAGCCAGCGGGTTCACCAAATTGCTGAACGGGCTGGGGAACTGCTCGTATTCATAGCGCAAGCCCAAAGAGAGGCTGAGGCGAGGCAGCACCTTCCAGTCATCCTGCGCGAAAAATGCATAGTCGTTGGTATTGAACTCGAAACCCAGGGGCCCAAATGCCTGAGAGAAGCTCGAGTAGCAAGGCCGTGGCACAGCAAGCGATCCACACGTATTCTGCTTATTGAGATCGGAGAAATAGTTCAACAAGCTGCTGTAGCTGAAGCTACCGAACTGGGTACGGAGGTTTTTCGAGTGGTCATGCACATGGCCGAAGTCCATGCCAAATTTGATGTTGTGGTTGCCGTGGGTCCAGTTCACCGTATCGGCGATCTGGTTACGGGTCTCATCAGGGAACGCGGGACGCTGCAGGAACGTGGGTACGCCAAAGGTGAAGCCGTTGGTGATAGAAACTGAGGGTGGCAAACCCAGCGGATTGTTGTAGGGGACGGGCGTGGTTGTGTTGACCAGTGTCGCCACCTCGTAAGGGGAAGGACTCTGGGTAAATTCGAACTCGAAGTCGCGGCCGTACTGATAACGAAGTTCGTTCACAATATTCGATGTGAGGGTGCTGTCAAGTTTGGCGACCCCCCAAGTTTCTTTTACAAAGTCATTCCCGAAGCTGGCTTTTCCGTTTGTATTGGTAGCCTGGGTCTGAACGCCAGCGGGCGATGCCCAGCGCATGCGATTCACAGAAAACGAGGCGTGGTGCTTGGGTGTGATCTGCCAGTCAATCTTGGGGAAGAAAATGTTCTGCTCCCCGGTGCGCGGAACTGGTCCCAACATCGTGGACAATCCGATGAGGTCATTGTTGTAAATGGTTGCTGCCTGCGCTGGGGTTACTCCCAGACGCGTTCCCAGCGTAGTGAGAGTAGCTGCCGATGGTGCTGCAAAAAAGGCATTGGGATTGCTGGTTACTGCAGTACCAGGAAAGTTATGAATCTGATAGTCAAAGGCCAGAAAGAAGAACAGCTTGTCCTTTATGATTGGCCCGCCCACTCCGAAGCCCGCCATCTTGCGCCAATCCTTGGGCTTAATGTTGTGGGAGGTGAAGATACCGGTTACAGGGTCCGGAGTGGAGACTTTTGTGAAAGCATTGGCTGCAGCCCAGCCGTTATCGCGATCATAGAAATACGCTTCACCATGGAAGTCATTTCCACCGCTCTTGGTGACAGTGTTGATCACACCCCCGGCAGAGCGGCCATACTCGGCGGAATAATTTGAGGTGTTCACCTGGAACTCTTCAACCGCCGCTTTTGGCGTGGAATAAGCAATGCGTGTGCGGCCGCGCTCTTCGGAGAAGAACGCCTGATTATTGTCTCCGCCATCAATTGTGTTGTTGTTGAGGAGAGTGCTGATGCCGCGGAAGCTGACGAGGCCAAAACCATTGGAGTCGCTGACCGCGGTGGGAGTCAAAAGTGTAAAGCTGGACCACCTGCCACCGTTGATGGGCAGGTTAGAAATTTCGGTTTGGTTCAGTGTGGGTGCAAGCTCGGGTGTGTTGTAGTTGATTTGCGGCGTCTCGGATGTAACCTCAACGGTCGTCACCGTACCGGCCACAGCCAGATGAACAGGGACTGTAGTAACGCTGCCTACCTGGACCACGACCTGTGTCGCCTTGAAGGCGGCGAAACCCTGCTTATCGATAGTTACGGTATAAATACCCGATTGCAGGTGAATGACACGGAAATAGCCCGAGCTATCACTGGTTCCATTTTTTTCAGCGTTCGTCGCATCATTGTGAACCACCACCTTCGCCCCTGAAACCAGGGCCCCGGCGGTGTCGGTCACAGTGCCGTCAATGGCCCCATCAGTGGTGGACTGGGCGGCAGCGAAGCCAACCATGATGAATGTACATGTCATTGCCAGCAAGATCTGGGCCAGCAAGATCTGGCGCGCAGAAGATAAACAACCGCTAAAAATATTTAGCCTAGCCTGTTTTTGCATAGCTCTCCCCTCCTAAAAGAATTAATTGTTATTTTGTTTTTATAGGAATGCCTGCGAACTGCATTCGTCTCATGATCTTACAAAACCAAGATTAATAGCTCGTTAAAAAATCTATAAGATTAATAAGATTAATCTTCGCCTGGCCCGGTGAGTACAACCCAAGGATAAGAGCCTGGCACAAGAGATTCAAGCCTTAAAAGCGACTTTATCTTTGTGGAAAAGTGGGGTTTCCTGTGGAAAAAGGGTTCTAACCACAGAAGCACAGAGACACAGAGTTTTTATTGGGGTTTTAGTGTGAGCAGGACCTCTCGCGGCGTTTGGGATTTCGCCTAGCAGCCCAGACTTTACAACGCAGCCGGGGACGGCTGTGCCACACCAGTCTCGCGCTCATCCATGTTCTTCTCGCCCCAAACAGTTTCCTCTGGATTCTTCCTTGCCTGAGCGGTTTTTCCACAGCCTATTGACTTGGGCAGATACAATAGACGGGATTTCCCGATCAAAACTTGAAGAAGCTTTGTTTTGAAGGGGCTAGGTTGCACAATGAGGGAGCTCAATGGCGCGATTTTCTGGCTTGTTAGGCATCATTGTTCTATTGACGCTGGCGTATGTTTTTTCCACCAACCGGCGCGCGATCCGTCTCAAGACCGTACTGTGGGGCGTGACTCTACAGTTTCTTTTTGCCGTGCTTGTGATCCGCTGGACGTTCGGCCAGGCAATCATGGGCTGGGCAGGCGCCAAGGTAAATACGCTGCTTTCTTATTCGTTTGAAGGCTCGAAATTTGTCTTCGGCGAACTGGGCGTGAAGCAGTCTTCCATGGGGTTCTTTTTTGCCTTCCAGGTGTTGCCGACCATCATCTTTATATCGGCGTTTTTCGCGGTGCTCTACTACTTTGGCATCATGCAGTTGATCATCCGGGTGATGGCGAGGGCGATGACCTGGTTCATGGGAGTAAGCGGGGCGGAGTCGCTGGATGTGGCCGCTTCAATCTTCATGGGACAGACGGAGGCGCCGCTGACGATTCGTCCGCTGCTGCCGGAGTGCACCAAGTCGGAGTTGATGACCATCATGACCGCCGGAATGGCCCATGTCTCGGGCGGAATCATGGCGGCCTACATCTTGTATGGGATTGAAGCGCGGCACCTGCTGGCGGCGGTGATCATGACCGCTCCGGGGACGATTCTGGTTTCGAAGATGCTGGTGCCGGAGACGGAACAGCCCAAGACCGCAGGAACGGTCCAGATCGCTAAAGACGAGTTGCATAAAGACTCTAACCTGCTGGCGGCGATTGCCCGCGGCACGATTGACGGTGGACAGTTGGCCTTCAATGTCGCCATCATGCTGATCTCTTTTATCGCGCTCATCGCGCTGCTGAACGGGGTCATGGGCGGAATTCACAACCACTTCAGTTATTTTCCGGAGAGCATTCAGAAGGTGCTGGGGTTTATCTTCGCGCCCGTGGCTTGGCTGATCGGGATACCCTGGAAAGACTGCGGAGCAGTGGGAAATCTGCTGGGCACGCGCATGGTGATCAATGAGCTCTACGCCTATACCCTGCTGGGGGCACAAAAAGCCACGCTTGATCCGCGGTCGTTCACCATCGCGACCTTTGCGCTGTGCGGGTTTGCCAACTTCAGCTCAATCGGAATTCAGATCGGCGGCATCGGAGCGCTTGCCCCCAACAAACGGGAGCAACTGGCGAAACTCGGCTTTCGCGCCATGCTGGCGGGAACGATGGCGAATTTGATGTCTGCGGCCATCGTAGGCATTCTGATGAAGAGTTGATTTCTCTTTTAAAGCATTTTCAATGTTGCTGTACCCTCTCTTTTCTTTCCGGCGCTCCTCCCGCTTTGCGGGATGCGCGCATGCCTTCGGCAGAGCGGAGTTGTTTTTCAGTAGCTTAACGGCACAGCTAAAGCTGTGCCCCTCCGAAAGATCGAACTGAAATTGAGTTTTTCCGCAACATCTAAATCCGTGCCCTGACACAAACCTATTTTTGAAACACGCTCGAGATAACAGTTGCGGGTTCATATCTTCTATATGCTCATCTCTTCATATATAGAAGACGGCAGGTCTCGATGAGATATATTGTCCTGTGAGCCTGTATGAAGCCGGGTTGGGATGATTACTCTGTCAGTCGCCGAAACTTTCTCAGCACTGCTACTCTAGCTGCTTGCGGATTAAGCGCAAGCTCTGCCCTGCCCTATTTCGACCTTGGGAAGCCAGGGGCCACACCTGAGAAGGCCGACATCACACTCAAGATCGCGCCGGTTTCCTTTGAAATCGCTCCCAAAAAGATACTGCACACCATCGGCTACAACGGCCAAGTGCCCGGTCCGGTTTTGCGGATGAAAGAAGGTGTACCGGTTGTAGTGGACGTATACAACCATACTGACCACAGCGAGCTTGTGCACTGGCATGGGCAAACGATCTCCGTTGCAGCGGACGGATCAGCGGAAGAGGGCACCGCTGAAGTTTCGGCACAAGGGCATCGCCGATACAGTTTCACGCCCGGGCCTGCGGGCAGCCGCTGGTACCACAGCCACGCATTCGCAGGAAAGAACCTTCATCGCAGCCTGTACAGCGGCCAGTTTGGTTTTGTCTATATCGAGCCGAAGAACGATCCGGGCCGGTATGACCGCGAAGTCTTCCTGGCAATGCATCAGTGGGAGCCTTACTTCACGGCCATGGGGGAGGATATCGGCGGCGCGCCTCCGCCACCCAACAATGGTCTTGAGATCGGATATCGTTCTTTTTCTTTCAATGACAAAGCACTGGGTCACGGTGAGCCGGTGCGCGTACATGAGGGAGAGCGCGTGCTGTTTCACTTGTTGAATGCCAGCGCAACCGAGACGGTGAATGTGGCTCTGGCTTCGCATTCGTTTGAATTGGTTGCACTCGATGGTAATCCTGTACCCTCGCCGCAAACTGTCAAGACGCTGCAAGTGGGGCCGGCAGAGCGTATTGATGCCATCGTGACTATGGATTCTCCGGGCGTATGGATTATGGGTTCAATGGATGACGATGACCGCAAGCATGGTTTCGGCATCGTGGTTGAATACGCTGGACACAAAGGCAAACCGCAGTGGATACCACAGAAACAAACTCCGTGGGATTACACGATCTTTGACCGCAAACTCAACAATATCGGCATTACCGCGCCTCCCGACGGCCAATTCGATTTGGCGATCCGCAAAATCCCCGGCGGACACGGCGGCTTTAACCGCTGGATCATCAACGGCAAGTCTTATCCCAACACAGATCCACTGATGGTCCAAAATGGGAAACGCTATCGCATGGTCTTTCGCAACGAAAGCGACGATGCGCATCCGCTGCACCTGCATCGTCACAGCGTCGAGCTAACCAACATTGCCGGCAAGGCAACCAATGGGATCTTCAAAGACGTTGTCATGGTAGACCCATACAAAACGGTTGAGGTAGATTTCACTGCGAATAATCCTGGGAACTCGCTGCTACACTGCCACCAGCAACTTCACATGGATTTCGGCTTTATGACCCTGGTCAAATACGCATGACTACTGCATGAGCCACACAGGAACGACGACGAATCCCGGCTCCAGTATTGCCACAGCCCAACAGCCATCCTTGGGCGAGCTGGCACTGGTTTTTCTGAAGCTCGGAACAACCGCATTCGGCGGGCCGGCAGCACATATCGCGATGATGGAAGAGGAGTTCGTTCGCCGCCGTGGCTGGCTCACGCAGCAGGAATTTCTCGATCGTTTGGGCGCGGCCAATCTTATCCCTGGTCCCAGCTCGACTGAAATGGCGATACACATCGGTCTCGCCAAGCGAGGATGGCGAGGGTTCCTGGTTGCAGGTTGCTGCTTTATCATTCCCGCTGCGCTGCTTGTAGGCTTCATTGCTGCAGCGTATGTTCGCTTTGGTTCCATGCCGCGGGTCGGCGGCATTCTCTATGCCGTGAAACCGGTCGTGATTGCTGTGGTCGCGCAAGCCTTCTGGAACCTGGCAAAGCCTGCCGTCAAAAACACTTGGCTCGGAATTATTGGCGCGCTTTCCGCTGCGGCTTACATTTTTCATGCTCATGAACTGCTCATACTTTTGCTCGCGGGGATTGCTGCCACCATCCCGCTTTGGCGGAATCTTGGCCGCAGCGCTTCGGTTTTTTCATTTAGTTTTCCGCTTGCATCCCTGGGAATGAATTTGGCGCTGCCCAACAATGCCCTGCCCTTTAGTTTGTTGCGGCTGTTTCTTACCTTTGCCAAGATAGGTTCAGTATTATTCGGCAGTGGCTATGTGCTGCTGGCGTTTCTGCGCTCTGACTTCGTAGACCGGCTCCACTGGTTGACGGAAAAACAGTTGCTGGATTCGGTGGCCGTTGGCCAGGTTACACCCGGTCCAGTCTTCACTACCGCGACCTTCATCGGCTATCTGGTGGGTGGAGTTCCCGGGGCCATCGTAGCTACGCTTGCCATCTTTCTTCCGGCTTTCTTTTTTGTTGCCGCCAGCGGACCGTTGATCTCGCGTATTCGCAAGTCGCCAGTGGCCTCTCGATTTCTTGATGGCGTCATCGTGGGCTCTCTCGCACTGATGGGTGTAGTCGCGTGGCAACTTGGCAGAGCTGCCATCGTGGATGTCACTACTATTATTATTGCTTTGGTGAGCGCCGCTCTACTGTTTCGTTTTCGGATCAACTCCGCCTGGCTGGTACTTGCGGCGGGATTGATTGGATGGAGCTTGTGAAGACCCTATCCTTAATTAATTTAAGGATAGGGTGCGTTTTTGTGTCTCGAGGAATTCTCATCACGGAACCGAGGGACGCGGCGTAGCCGTTTTGGATTCAATTGTCGCTTCTGCCGGCTCTAACGACGGCGCAGTGGCCCGCAAAGTGATAGCTCCGGCTTGCCTGGTGGATTGCACGATGATCTGAGCGAGGCCATTGAAGGCCTTGCGTTGGGAGGCCTTGTCGGGTTCGTGGCTGCTGGGGTTTCCATTCCCTACTCCCAGGATGCGGGCATTGGGGCTAACTTCAAAGCTGACCTCGTTATCAGCTACTGGAACCAAGCGGCCTTTTGCGTCAACGATTGAAACCGTCACCATGGAGACATCTTCACCATCGGCATCAATCGTGCTACGGTCAGGCGTGAGCTTGATGGCAGCGGGCTCGCCGGTGGTTTCTACTTTTTCGGTGATCGTCTGCTTGCCGTTCTTGAAACATTTAGCTAATAAGGTGCCGGGGGAATACTTTACTTTCCATACCAGGTGAGAGTTCGGGGTCATGGTCTGCTTCCCGAGGCTTTTGCCGTTGAGAAACAACTCTATCTGCTCGCAGTTGCTTTGGCACCAGACTTCGATTTCCTGGCCTTCTTTTCCGCTCCAGTTCCAGTGCGGCAAGATGTGCAGAGTCGGCTTCTCGGTCCACCAGGCCTGATAGTAATAAAAATCGTCTTTGGGGAATCCGCATGTGTCGAGAATCCCAAAATGGGAGCTGATACATGGCCACGCGTACGGAGTGGGCTCGCCGCGATAATCGAAGCCTGTCCAGACGAATGCTCCCTCGATAAAGGGCCGCGCTGAATAGAAGGTCCACCAGTCCTCGGCGGTTGCACCCCAGCGCGGGGCATTCAAGTCATAAGCACTCATGTAGCCTGCGGTTTTGTCATTGGCATAGATGCCGCGCGTGCTGAGTGTGCTGGCTTCTTCGGTGCCGATGATAGGCTGGTCGGGAAAAGTCTTGTGGAAGGCATCGTAGTCGCCGGCATGTTTGTAGTTGCATCCCTGAACGTCAACTACTGACGAGAACCCTTTGCCCCAAGCGCCGTTCATGGCCACGGTCACGGGGCGAGTGGGGTCGAGGTCTTTTACTACATTCTTCATAGTGCGGGCGATGCGGGCGCCCACATCTGTACCCTGAATTCCTCCCTCCTCATTGCCGAGCGACCACATGAAAACACTGGGATGATTGCGGTCGCGCAAGATTAACCGCCGCAATTCATCCAGAATTTCGGGGCTGCTGCCCATCAAGCGATGCTCATCCAATACGAGCATCCCCAAGCGGTCGCAGGCCTCGAGCAATTCTGGTGTGGGATCGTTATGCGAGCTGCGATAGGCGTTGCCCCCCATTTCTTTCAGCTTTTCAATGCGGAAATACTGCACTCGATTAGGTAACGCTGAACCCAGCCCGGCGTGGTCCTGATGATTGCTGGTGCCCTTGATTTCTACGTGCTTGCCATTCAGGAAGAATCCTTTGTCGGGATCGAAGCTGATGGTGCGAATGCCGAATGAGGTTTCATACTTATCTACTTCGTCATTGTTTTGCTTGACAGTCGTCAGCAGACGATAAAGGTGGGGCTCCTCGAGTGACCACAGCTTAGGATCGTGAACTACGATCTGTTGCGCCGACTCGCGTTCTTCTCCAGCGCGGAGAGTAATTTCAGACGGTTCGCCGCTCGCTACCACTTTGCCGTTTTCATCCTGGATGGTTGAGAGCACGGTGCAAACTGTGTCTTTCCCGCTTTCGTTGACTACGCGGGTCCGCGCCGTCACGGCGGCCTGGCCCTCTTTCACTTCCGAGGTGACGAATGTGCCCCAATGGGCAACGTGCACCGGACTGGTTTTCACCAGCCACACGTGACGATAGATTCCGGCGCCTTCATAAAACCATCCTTCGAACTGGGTGGCATCAACCCGCACGGAAACGACGTTGCTGCCTCCATAGTTGAGGTAATCTGTAACGTCGTACCAGAAGCTGGTGTATCCGCTGGTGTTGGTGCCCAAGAGATGGCCGTTGATCCATACGCGGCAATCGCGAAACACACCATCAAACTCAAGCCACAGCCGGCGGCCTTCGTCCGTTTTGGGAACGTCAAACGCCCGGCGATACCAGCCAATGCTGTTTTCCGGAAACGCGCGGCCCACCGGTTTGAAGCCGTGATTTTTATCGGAATTCTGATCGAAGGGCAGCTCCACCACCCAATCATGTGGCAAATCAACGGTGCGCCAGGCGCTGTCGTCAAATTTAGGCGCCGCTGCACCGCGAGCGCGGCCTGCTTTGGTGAGGTCGGACCCAGCCCCAAAATCGAAATCCAATTTGGGATCGCTGGCGTGACCCAGATGAAATCGCCATCCGGAATCCATCAAGAGCCGCTCTCTTACGGACGTGCTCTGACACTGGGCGAAGATCGCCGAGAGCAGACACACGGCTATGGTCAGCCATTGGATTATGTTTTTCGTCTTTAATTTGGATTCTAATTTGGATTTGCGATTTGATTCACGATTTGAAACGCAAGAAAAGATATCATGCGGGGTGGTTGGCATCCGTACATAATAAAGGCATACCCTCTCGTCGACTAGTAGAGATAGGAGTCGCACGTCATTTTTCGCAGTGCGAAAATCATCTCGGAATTGATCACGGCGCTGCTTATCTTTACTATATTAGGTCTTTGCGCAGACACGATTTTCACAAGGAATATCCCAGGTGATCGAGAAGCAAGCTTTTGGAACCACCCTTGACGGACTGCCGGTTGATCTCTACACAATAACGAATTCACAGGGCGTGGAGGTGCGTGCGAGCAATTATGGCGGCGTCATCACTTCCCTGCTGGTGCCCGACAAAAATGGAAAGCCCGATAACGTTGTTCTCGGCTTCGATAGCCTGGAAGAATATTTCATCAACGGTCCCTGGTTCGGCGCAATCATTGGACGTTATGCCAACCGTATTGCCAATGGCAAATTCACTCTCGACGGGATTGAGTACTCCCTGGCCATCAACAACGGACCGAATGCCTCGCATGGCGGCATCAAGGGGTTCAGCAAAGCTCTTTGGCAGGCTGAGCCATTTCAAGACCTACATGAAGCGGGCGTTATCTTCTTATATTTAAGCAAAGACGGAGAAGAAGGATATCCCGGCAACTTGAGCGCAAAGGTCACTTACACGCTCACAGACCGGAATGAACTTATCTTCGACTATGAGGCCACGACGGACAAAGCTACTCCCCTGAATTTTACGCAGCACACCTATTTCAACCTCGCCGGAGACGGAAAACGAGACGTGCTGGAACACGAACTCACGCTTAACGCCGACCGCTTCACCCCGATTAATAAGACCATGGTTCCTACAGGTGAACTTTGTTCTGTTCAAGGAACACCTATGGATTTCAGCAAGCCCACGACGATTGGCGCGCGGATCCACGAGAATTACGAGCAACTGGTGTTGGCACGCGGTTACGACCACAACTTCGTGATCAATGGAAAAAGCGACGATTTTAAATTTGCGGCGCGGGTTTATGAACCAACCAGTGGACGAGCGCTCGAAGCCTACACCACTGAACCCGGAGTTCACCTCTATTCTGCTAATTTTCTAGACGGGACCATCAAGAGAAAACAGGGCTACGTTTATCAGCAACGCTACGGCTTTTGCCTTGAGACGCAGCATTTTCCGGATTCACCCAATCACCCGAATTTTCCCACAACAATTCTGAGACCGGGCCAAGCCTACAATTCGCGCACGGTGTACAAATTCTCAACGCAGAAATAGTCAAAAACCACAAATGCGGGCCACGTTGAGTTTTCCTAAAAACATCCTCCACTGATTACGTTGACGAACGTGCACTAGTTGGGGATTATCAAATCCTTCTCCAGGGATTTAAGGGGGTCGGCTTTTAGATGCCTACCCCCTTTTTACTCAATTAACCATTGAGGGTACCGTCTCCTACGGTGACTTAACATCCCTGCTTATATTAAAGAAACAAAAGAGTTTCGCCATTTCTTAACATCTTGTAACCGTTCGGCTACTTCCGAAATCCTGGGCTTTGACTCATCCTGTGGTTGATGTGCAGGAAGGCTTTGAGACTTTGAGGCCATTGGTGTGCGGACCAATAGCCCAAAAAGGATGCGGTCTTATTGTCGCCAGACGGTAAGACCGCATTCGTTTAAACCAGTGATGCAGTCCAGCAAACCAGGGGAGGATGTGATGAGGAAAGGATTTATTTTCATACATCCTGCACGCCCTGATTTGCGTATTTCGACAGACGCGAGATAGCATAGTTGAGATGGTCCGCAAGACGATTTCGCTGATTGTGATCCTGTCGCTTTCACAGGCGTTTGCTTTTGCGGCAATTTGCGACATGCGCTGCCAAATCATGCAGACAGACATGAGCCATGCCAAAACCGCTGCATCCCATGAGCACCATCATCCGGCGGGCCACATGCATGCCAACCATGCGATGCATGAGCACGCAGATGTGCACTGCGCAAACACCACATCATCCTGTCACCTGGACGTAGGCACCGGCTGCGCAACTACCTGCATTTCTGTGTCAAAGGCGGGCAAAAGCTTCGTTTCAACTCCGAACCCCGTGCTTGCTGCTTCCCTGGAAAAGACCGACGAAGCTGCGACCGACTCCGCACAATTTTCGGAATCTATACCTTTGCCTCTACTGACGAGGCCTGCCTCAAGCTTTACCGTCCTAAGAATTTGACCCCGAAAAACTCTGCTGAATCGCTCGCACTCTACGTGTGCGTGTAAACGATCTGATGTTTTCGCTTTCGGCGATCGAGTTTTTCAAGGGACTCATGCATTTTATTTCGAGAAAGTTTTCGCTCGGCCTGCTTTTATTGGCCTTTTACGCAACGCTGCGTGCGCAGGAGACGCATGGCGACATGCAAACCCAGACCCCATCGCAACAGCATCCTGCAATGCCCGATATGGACATGGAACACATGAAGCATGGCAAAACCATGGAAATGAATATGGGTGAAACACCCACCACGTTCATCGAAGAAATTGAAAGTCATTCGTCTTCCGGGAGCGATGCCCAGCCCAATTCAACGCCAACATCGATGCTTATGAGTATGAAAGGCAATTGGATGCTCATGTTGCACGGCGTGGCTTTTCTCAGTGAGCAACAGCAAAGCGGCGAGCGCGGGGGCGACAAATTCTTCTCCACCAACTGGGTCATGCCCATGGCCCAGCGAAAATTCGGGAAGAGTACGCTCACTCTGCGGGCCATGTTGAGCTTTGAGCCGGCAACGGTCACAAAGCGGTACTATCCGGAATTGTTTCAGCAAGGGGAAACCGCCTTCAGCAAACCCATTGTAGATGGACAGCATCCCCACAATTTCCTCATGGAAGTTGCTGCGCTGTATGACCTACGATTGGGAGAGAAGAGCCTGCTTTCTTTTTATGCTGCTCCTGTGGGTGATCCAGCGATGGGGCCGACAGCCTATCCGCATCGCGCGTCCGCGTCTGAAAATCCACTAGCTGCGCTTGGGCATCACCTCCAGGATTCCACACACATCGCCGATGATGTTCTTACTTTGGGTATTACCCATAGCGCCGTGCGCCTGGAAGTCTCCGGCTTCCACGGCAGAGAGCCTGATGAAAACCGCTGGAAACTGGACTCAGGCAAAATTAATTCCTGGTCCACCCGGCTGACAGTCAATCCCGGGCAGAATTGGAGCGGCCAATATTCGTTTGCCCATCTGGCCAGTCCTGAGGCCCTGCATCCTAAAGAAGATGTTGACCGCATGACCGCGTCGGTAACCTACAACCACCCCATTAAAAATGGGAACTGGGCAACGCTGCTGTTGTGGGGACGCAATCGAAGCCGTCCGACAGGCCTGGTTTGGAACGGCTATCTCGCCGAATCCACTTTGCAATTCAGTACGAGGAATTACGTGTGGGCGCGTTTTGAGAATGTGGACCGCACCAGTGAATTGCTGTTGAAGAACAGCTTTGAACCAGCGAGTTTCGAGGAAAGCATTATCGGACGCGTACAGGCATCAACCCTTGGTTACGACCGGGATATTGATCTGGTTCCGCATCTTGCAACTGCAATTGGAGGCCGAGTCACCTTCTATGGCGTGCCAGATACGTTGAAGCCGATTTACGGCTCGCATCCGGTAGGGGTTGTTCTTTTTGTTCGAATACGCCCGTTTGGAAAAAAGGGTAATCCCTGAGAATCAAGGCCGCAGTTTGATCGTCTTCGAAAAATCTCGATCGGCCATTTTGCTGGAGGGCATGGCCGATCGAGAAGCCAACATTGGGCTAAAAGGGTTCACATTCTTGTTCTCGGGAGAACAAGAACGGCATCCTGAAACTGCCTTACTGTCCACGGAATTGCACGAGGAGATTGCGGACAGCATCCCAATTTCCTGAGGGACAATAGGCTTTCCCCACTAGCTAGTCAAGCACGAAATTCTAAAACGTTACTTTAGGATAACTAAACGGCCGCAATCCTCCGGCACTCCAGGCACGGCATCTTCGATCAAGCTACGCGATTGCTTCTACTGCTGGGGTGCAGCAGCAGGATAAGGATGGTCCTCTGCTTGCCGTATCTTCACGACAAAATAGAAGAATGTCGGGGGCACCTGAACGCTTTTGAACCAGTGCGGCGTACCGGGAGGTATTACGATCACGTCTCCCTTGGTGAGCAGGTGCGCTTCGCCGCCGTCAATAGCAGACCCACGGACCTCTTCCGGCGCCGTTACTTTCGGGTCAATAATTTTGCCGCCAGTGATAAAGGTTGCAGTCCCGTCGACAATATAAAAAACGTCGGTGTCCCTGGTATGAAGTTCCGCTTTACCGGGCGTATCGTGCTTGCCACCGATGACCTTGTAGTTGCGGCCGTCTCCGGGAACAAGTGTGCCCCCCTTGTCGAATGCTGCTTTGACATCGGCGCTGGGGAAATATCTCACTTCCTCGGTCGCAGATGGGGCCGGAGTCGCAGCCGGGGCAGGCGCCTTGGGGTCTGTGGTTTGCGAACAGCCTATGGCTCCCAGGCCGAAGATAGCAAGGGAAACCACGACAATTTCAAAAAGAAACTTTCTCATATCAGGTATTCCTCCGGGTAAAAGCTATCGCGCCGCAGCTCGTTCTGGCAAGGCGGCAAATATGGGAAAAATTCAACTGCATACGCGTTGGTCCTTCATGTGGCTCATTTCTCAGTCAGTGTAGTCTGAAGGAAACTCGCAATGGATTGCGTCAGCTTACGTGGATAATCGGTCTTCGCCATGGCAAGCGCCTGTTTTCTCATCAGGCGGTATCCCCCGACGCGCTGGATATGGAAAAACCTGCTTTGACCACGCAGCGCGTGTTCCGGAAGTATGGAACACCCGAAACCGGATTCGACCAAGCGCTTGATGGCTTCGGTATCGTCAGCCTCCATCACGACGTGCGGCGTCAAACCGATTTCATCGAAAAAGCGGTCAATGACCGATCTCATATTACTCCGCTTGGGATAAAGCAGAAACGGAACGGTGGCCAGCTCAGAGGGACGGATGGTCGTGATGTGCCCCCCGCGAACACGCGTGGTAGATGGACGTATGAAAAGCAATTCTTCTTCAAAAAGCGGGGTTATCCTGATGTTCTCTTCCGGAAATGGGAGAGAGATAAGTCCGAGATCAAAGCGACGGTCGAGCAAACCATGAACAATTTCTTCAGTCACTCCGACAGAAACCCGAATTTCGGTCTTTGGATACTGTTTCCGCAACAACCGAAGTGGCCGGCCAAGACGATAAATTAAGGTCGTAACCCCGGTGGCAAAGTTGAAGGGGCGCGTATCGGTTGAGGGATCGTTCTCGAAATCGTGCTGCAACTGGACCATTTGCTTGATCACGGCCCGGGCATGTTCGGTCAGGCGGAATGCAGCCGGCGTGGGCAGCAGCCGCTTGCCTGACCGCACAAACAGTTCCGTGCGAAGTTCAGAAGCCAGGTTATGGAGTTGAAGACTGATAGCACCGGGTGACAGGTGGACCTTTTCAGCCGCCCGGGTCACACTTGAAGAATCCATCACTGCGAGGAAAAGCTCGAGTTGGCGAATATCCATTTCCTTCTCCCAATCATCATCTCATATGCCGGCAAAATCTCCACCGGCTGGCTGCAAGAACCGGCGCCGACACAGCAGTGACCCAAAGCCCGTTAAAAAGCCTGCCCCGCGAAACTATACCTTGAGACGGTTTGTTGCGATGTCTAGCTTACCAATCGTTAAGCCTAACTAAACAAAACTTTTAGATTTTCGGGCTTGACTCTTTTGACACTAAGCACCTATGGTGCCTCAACCGAAACCTCTAGACCGGTTTTACAGATGTAAAACCGGTCTAGTTTTTGCCTGTGTACTCGATCTCGTAATATTCTGATTCATGCTAAAAACAGCACCAGCACCCCCTTGCTGGATTAACTAATATCTAATGGCATCGAAAGGATTCTGAGGGATGAATAATAGGTCCGGATATTTATACGTAGCCATACTGATTGCATCTTCTTTTTTTGTATTGTCGGGTCCCAAGAGCTGGGCTGCGGCAGAAACGCTGGACTCCTCTGCGTTGCGAATTGAATTGAATACCAGTCCTTATTCTTTTCGTATTCTCGAAAAATCTACCGGGGAGGTACTGCTTTCACACAGCAGCACGGCCTTCACCGCAGACCATCACGTTGTGACCCAGGCAACCGACGTCACAAAACAGCCGAAAAGTCTGCAGGCTGCGCTGGTGTTGGCAGGAACCGACAAAAAAGCGCATCTGACGTTCACCTTTTCCAAGCCTGAAGTGGTTCAAGTCAAGCTGGCATACGACGACAATACTTCCGGTGAGACTTACGAAGAGTTCAACGACCAGAACGAACACTATTACGGTATTTGGGAATACCCTTTTGCCGGCAGCATTGATAACCGCGGTACCGACCAGGACTTTCTCGGCTTCCGCCATGGGCCTGACGTCAACTACGACAGCGCGCGAGCGCCTTTTTACATGACATCAAAGAAATATGCGCTGTACGTTGAGTCTACCGCCCAGGGACATTACACAATTGCCAAAGATGGCAAGACCGGGTTTTCTTTCCTGGAGCCGCAACTGACCTACGATGTCATCTATGGGCCTTCCTACTCGGACATGCTCAATCGCTACGTGGAGCTGGCGGGTGGTGCATTCATGCCTCCGACCTGGGCCTTTGGAACCATCTGGTGGAGAGATGACAACCACGAAGACTTGGGTAACTCCAAGAACGCACAAGAGCTGGTCATGGATGATGCCGATCATTTGCGCAGTCTGCACATCCCCGCCAGCGCGATCTGGCTCGACCGTCCCTTCGGAACCGGCCAGATGGGCTGGGGCAATATGGATTTCGACCCGTCGTTCCCCGATCCTCCCAAGATGATCAGCGACCTGAAAGACCGCGGCATGTTTCTGCTGATATGGATCGCAAACCGGAGTTGGAACCAGCTTTATAAAGAGGGAACGGAAAAAGGCTATCTCTTCCCGGGAATCGAAGAAAAGGTAGGACCGGCCGGCGATGAGCGCCGTCCAGAGGTCAACCAATGGTTGAAGGACAAGCTGAATGCGTATGTTCGTCTGGGCATTAAGGGTTACAAGATTGATCGGGGTGAAGAAGAGGAGCTGCCGCACTCGTTTGAAAACCTGAACGCTATTCTTTATCCAAAGTTGGCGGCTGAAGGACTGGCAGACGCATACGGAAAGGACTACTTCATATTCACACGAAACGTCAATGATACCGCCCGAAAGTACACTGCGGTTTGGAACGGCGATACGCGCGCCACTTTTCCGGGGTTGGCGGTTTCGGTCAAGACGGGACAGCGTAGCGGCGCCATCAATTTCCCAATGTGGGGTTCCGATACCGGCGGTTATATTAACCGTCCTGCTCCCACCAAAGAGCTGTTTGCTCGCTGGTTGGAATTCAGCGCCTACAGCTCAATGATGGAGGTGATGATCGGCCCGAAGCGAACCATCTGGTATGACTACGATCCGGAGCTGGTAGACATCACCAGGAAATACACTACCGCGCATCACGATCTCATCCCATACACGCGGTCTTATATGTATCAGGCCACGCAGACAGGCATGCCCATCATGCGGTCGCTCATCTTTGCTTATCCCTCCGATACGAAACTGTACGACACCTGGGATGAGTACCTGTATGGAGCGGATCTGCTGGTAGCTCCAGTCACAACGGAAGGGGCCACCAGCCGCAATGTCTACCTTCCTGACGGAATCTGGATGGACTACAACGATAAGACCACGCTCTACAAAGGAGCCTCAGCGATCACAGCGAAAGCCCCTCTGGGGACGATTCCCGTTTTCGTGCGTGAAGGCGCAATCATTCCCCGAGGCGATATCTTGAAAGCGAACAACAGTTGGGATGCAAACTGGAGTCCGAAGCTGCGTATCGAGGTCTTCCCCTCAAATACATCTGCCAGCCAGTTCGATTACTTTACGGGAGACGCCGCGAAGACAATCTCTGTCGCTCCTAAAAACAAAGGCATCGAAATCAGCTTTGCCGATTTAGGAGTCAATGGCGACCTGGAGGTGTATTGCAACAGCGTCAAAGGCGTGGTGCGCAACGGCGTCACGCTGCATGAAGGCACAGACTACAAATATGACGCGCACGCACAGAAGCTAACCATCCCCTTCAAGGGCGCCACTACACTGGCAATCCAGGGGGCCCAGGGGTTATTCATTGCGAGCAACTGCCAGTCAACGGGGGATACCTGTTCTCTTTATTGATCACCCTCGGCCGGTTTTTTCTGCTCGGCCGCGTGTGCTTCAATTTGCTCTCGTAACGAACCTGCCCGGCCTGCGGTTTCATCCGCGGGCCGGCCTTGTTTGAGCTGTTCAATCTGCTGGCGCAGGCGCTGTGCCCTTTTGGCCTGTTCTTTCCTGGAACGCAAGAACTTATCTGCCATACCAGACCCCCAATATGGAAGGAAAAAGATAACTTCCAGACTGTTACTATTTTAGCTTCTTAATGTGGTCTCGCAGTCTTTTTGCGCGTCCCGCGCTACTCTCGGCAAACGGAGAGATTGCCGCGGCACTCGGTGTTGCAGGCTTGACAGAAATAACAGTTTTGCTCCAGCTTTTTCATTTCAGGAAAGTTGCAGGGTGTTTCCCCGAATCATGTGTCCGCGATGAACGCATAACTCTCCACTAACTTCAACTTCACGGCCGTCGTGCTAACATTCTAGGGAGAAGATTCTGTTGAGATGTCTGATCTGCCCCAACATTAATAATATTTCTTTAAAGGATGATGAGTTTTTGCAGTCAGCGTGGCCTGAATCAGTATTCCTCTATCTACTATGACAAGAACACAACCCTTGTGGAAATGCGAAAGTCAGACTGCACGTCTTGCAGAGTTGACCGCGCGAAGCGGTGAAATCAAAGAAGCGCCGCTTCGCCGCGATGTGCGATCACTCGGCATAATTTTGGGCAGAGTGATCAAGGAGCAACGCGGAGAGCAACAGTTCCAGGCAGTGGAACAGCTTCGCGAGTTGCTCATCAAACATCGCCAGCAAAAGAATTCTGCGGCTGGACCTCCTCTGATTCATCAGGCGCGGCAGCTTATCGAAAAGATGAGCCTGGCCGATGCTTATTACACCACCAAGGCATTTTCGATTTATTTTGAACTTACGAACCTGGCAGAGACGAACCATCGCGGACGCCGTCGGCAGGCGGCCCAGGCCGATCCGGAAAGACCTCCCTTACCAGGCTCCTTCAGCGGGACCCTGCGCCGAATCCGTAATGACGATATCAGCGAAGGCCAGGCTTTGGAGTATCTCCGGCAGGTGCGCGTTATTCCGGTATTCACGGCGCATCCGACGGAGGTGGCGCGGCGGACCGTGCTCTCTACCCGTCGTCGCATTGCGCAGCAATTGGCGCTATTGGACCGGCTTCCCTTGAGCGACGCTGAAGCCAGTAAACACGAGCACATCATCACCGCTGAGATTTCCCTGCTTTGGCAGACGGATGAAGTCCGCTTGCGGCAACAGACCGTCGCCGATGAGATCAAAATGGGGCTCGATTACTATCTGATCTCCATTCTCGATACCATTCCCGGTCTTTACGAAGAGATAGCTGAAGCTTTTCGTGATGCATACGACAGCGAGCTCAAGGCCAGCGAACTTCCCGATGTGGTTTCCTTTGGATCGTGGATCGGCGGCGACCGCGACGGAAATCCGTACGTTACGCCCGACAGCACGCGCAGCAGTTTACAGATGTCCAGAAATCTCATTTTGGATCACTATATTCGCAAGTGTGAACAACTGTTCGAGCACTTGAGCCCTTCCACGCGCCAGGTGCCGGCATCGCGCGAGCTGCTGGAAAGGCTGGAAGTCTATGCGCAGCAGCTTCCGGAGATCCATTCGAATCTCTCTCGATTTTCCGGGAATGAAGCCTACCGGCAGATGCTGGCCTATATTGTGCAGCGTCTGCGCTGCAGCCGCGAGGAGCCTTGCCCCGCGAACGCTTACTCCGGGCCGGAAGAATTTGCGCTGGATTTGCGGCTCATGCGCGAGAGCCTGCAGGCGCATTCCGGCGAACGCCTGAATGAATTGGTGCTCGATCCGCTGTTGAGGCAGGTTTCCATCTTTGGCTTCCATCTGCAGAAGCTTGATATTCGCCAGCATGCGCGCGTGCATAGCAAAGCGGTTGAAGAGCTATCGGGAATGTTGCCCGGACAGGCGAAAACGACTCCCGATGTAGAAATTTCTCCGCCTACACAAAACGCTCTGGAAACTTTGCGCACGGTAGCTGAACTTAAGCACCATTCCCCAAAGGCGATTGAAGCCTATGTCATCAGCGGGGCCCGTAGTGAGGAAGATATATGGAACCTCATTCGGCTGGCGGGACTCTCCGGGCTTCATGTTGGGGCATCGGCCGGCGGAAAAAATCCGGGAGTAATGCCGGTGCCGTTGTTCGAATCCATCGAGGACCTGCGAAATTGTCCTCAGGTGTGCCGCAGGCTTTGGAACTCGGCAGAATATGCGCCGTTGCTGGAATCCTGGGGACATCGCCAGGAAATCATGCTGGGCTACTCCGATTCCAACAAAGATGGCGGCATGCTCACCAGTACATGGGAGCTCCATAAAACCCACCGCGAGCTGCACCAGGTTGCGGCTGAATGCGGCGTGAAGCTGCGCCTGTTCCACGGGCGCGGCGGCACCGTAGGACGCGGAGGCGGGCCTACTCACGCGGCCATCGTGGCGCAACCCCGGGGCGCATTCAGCGGTGAGATACGAATTACCGAACAGGGCGAGGTCATGAACTGGAAGTATTCTGACCCGGTGCTCTCGGAATGGAACCTTGAGCTGATGATCGCAGCCTCGCTTGAAGCCGTAGTTTCTTCTCACGATACCCAGCCCAATACGGAGAACGGCTGGGATTGGGCGATGGAAGCCATGTCGGAGCAGGCGTATACGTTCTATCGAAAAAATATCGCCGAGAACGCTGACATCATGCCCTATTTCGAGCAGGCCACCCCGGTGAATGAGCTGGAATTTGCCCGGATCGGATCGCGTCCCCCACGGCGCAGCCAAAGCCGGTCACTCGATGACCTGCGCGCTATCCCATGGGTCTTCGGATGGATGCAAAGCCGCCACGGCCTGCCGGCGTGGTTTGGTATCGGTCACGCTCTGGAGAATTTTGTGAGCGCAGACGCAAGCCGGGAAAAACTGCTGCAGGAGATGCTGCAAAAGTTTCCGCTTTTTTCGGTGCTCATACGCAACGTGGAAATTACCATGGCCAAAGCGGATTTGAGCATCGCCCGGCTCTACGCTGAGTTGGTGCCTGATGAGCAGCTTCGCCAGCGGGTCTTTGAGATGATCTCGAAAGAATTCGACCGCAGTCTGCAAATGGTGCTGCGCGTCACCGGGCAATCAGAGCTGCTGCAGGATAATCCGGTGCTGGCCCGCTCCATTCGCTTGCGCAACCCGTATGTCGATCCCATGAGCCTGATCCAAGTGGAATTGCTGCGCCGCAAACGCGCGGGCAACAACAGCACAGAGCTAAATTACGCTTTGGCCGCTACCATCAACGGAATTGCAGCCGGGCTGCACAATACTGGGTGAAACGAAAATCTTTACCACAAAGGACACAAAGGAAAAACCGCAAGGAACACAAAGAAAATACTTCAAATATCAGTTTTAGGTTCACTATTATTTAAACCTGACAATGAATACCAATCCTTCGTGCCCTTGCAGTTTCCTTTGTGTCCTTTGTGGTTAAAGATTTTGCTTTTGTCTGAATGCTAGACCAGCTTTACCGTAATCCCGGCCTCTCTTAAGGCTTGCAGGTCGGTCTTGCCGATCTGGTTGTCTGTAATGACGCGGCGAATAGCTGAGGTAGGCGCAATCAGGGACAAAGTGCGCTCTCCAAACTTGCTGGAATCACACACCACGATTGTTTCCCGCGCGATCTCCATCATGACGCGGTTCACTTTGGCTTCCAGCAAATCGGGAGTGGTAACTCCGAATTCAGGATCGAACCCATCCACAGCCAGAAAAAACAGATCGGCGCTTAACTTTCTGAGCGACTCTTCCGCCAAAGGGCCCACCAATGAAAAAGAATTTCTTCGCAGCGTGCCGCCGGTCAATATCACATCCGCGGGGCTGCCCGCCAGTTCGGCAGCAATATTGACGGCATTGGTAATGATCGTCAAGTCGCGCACGGTGTGTAAAGCCCGGGCAATTTCAGTCGAGGTCGGGCCGGCATCCAAAACCACTGATTGCCCCGCCTGCACCATCTGAGCGGCGGCACTGGCGATGCGCAGCTTTTCCTTGGAGTGGCGTTTCTCTTTTTCACCGCGGGCAGGATCAAACCATGCGCCCGTGCGCCGCAACAGCGCTCCACCGTGCGTACGATGCAAAAGTCCTTCGGTGTGCAGCTCTTCCAGGTCCTTGCGAATGGTGATAGGAGAAGTTTTCAGCTTTTCTGCCAGCTCTTTGACCAGCACCCGGCCCTCGTGCTGAATCATATTCAGGATTGCCCTACGCCGCTCTTCGCTCAGCAAAGCTCAACCTCGTGCGTCAGTTTGGTGTTGCAGCGTCTTTTTGCTTTTGTCTGCTACTCGAATGTTGCACAAGTCCGCCGTCTAGACAAGCCTTGATCGCACTTTGCTAATCCAGGATAATGGAATGAGCAACTTATTTGGATCACCGGGGTTAAAACTGCTGAGTGAATAATCCAGTACGATTACCCTTTATGCTCCGCACAAATCAGAAAAGAATCCTTTTTATTCTTGGCGCTATTCTTGCAGCCTGCCTGCTTTTGCCTTTGGCAAATAGCCAGAAATCCCCAACCCACTCAGACCGGGATTCCACTGCAGGCCCGCGCCCGGGCGATATTCGCACACTCAACCAAAAAGAACGCGAAGCAGTGCTGATACATGTCCGCACGGGAATTGAAGCAGGCTTCGAGCAGGTGGAGAGCGAAGCAAAAGACCCGAACAGCACCGTCGCACTCCGCGATGTCAGCTACGGTGCATTGGCTGCACTACAACTGGGCCGTGACCCCCATGAGACCGAAGACCTGTTGCACCGTGCCTTTGCCCGGCAAAATATGGACTCTTCCTCTGAGAAATATGGGACCCTGCCCTGGCAGTTGAACAACGACAACATCCATGATGCCAACTCCATCGAGTTTGGGACGCAATCCTGGGGGCCGATTTTGTTAGGACATGGCAAGCAGCTTTCTTCCGGCTTCAAGAAAGAGATGACGCTCCATATTCGCGCGGCCTTCGTGGCGCTGCAAAATCACAAGGTCTCCCTCAGCTATACCAACATTTATGTGATGAACACAGTCAACACGATTCTGCTGGCTGAAGCCGTCAACGACCACGATCAGCTTGAACGCGGCAACCACCAGTTAGACAACTGGATTGAATATACGAGCGCGAACGGAATCCACGAGTTTGACAGCCCAACATATTACTGCACGACGCTAAATTCCCTGGGATTAGGTTACAGATACGCTACGCAAGCCGAAACCAAAGCCAAATTCAAGGCTATCCTTGACTATTTTTGGAAAGATATCGCAGCAAATTATTTTGCTGGTGCACAACGGCTCTCGGGCGCGCACAGCCGTGACTACGACTTTCTTTATAGCACCGGGGCAATTGACCTCTATCTCGCGACGGAAGGACTGGTGGCTCCGCAGCCGTATAAGAAACTCGACATGGAAAAGGCGCTCGTCGTAGAAAACGAAACTGAAGACGGCTACCACCCGGCTGCTTCTGTTCTTGCCGCGGCAGCCGTGCCCGAGCGGGTTGTCGAGCAGACCTGGGATGAAGACCGTACACACGACCGCTACAACTACATCACACCGCAGTTTGCCATCGGCAGCGCCAATGGCGATTATGGCCCACAGGACAAGATGATTGAGGTTGAACTGGCCTCTGATAAAAATCTGCCCGGTATCAGCATCGTGCCGGATACGTATGACCAGCCCTACGGGTTACTCAAGACTAAAGACCGGAGCGGACACTCCAAACCCTACCATCCTCCTCTTCATCCTACGACCATTCAGCATAAGAACGTTCTCATGGCCCTGCTCGACCTGGATCCATCACGGGAGAAGGAGAGTGAAAGTTTTGCCACCAACATCCTGTTGCCAGTCCAGGCAGACCGGCTCATGTTGGATGATAAAAGTTTGCCTGCAGGTGAAATTTTCGAAAAGCCGGCACGGCTGAATTCTGTTATCGGTGTGCGGGAAGGGAATGCCTGCTTCGTGGCCCGCGCCTTTCATGCTGACGGCGCGGATGAACAAGAAGCGGCCTTCGTCGCCGAAGCTGACCAAGCAGGATTGCAGAAGGGCGTTGGACGCTACACAATTTACCATTATCGCGGCAAGTCGAGAGTCCTGACCGATAAACATGTCCGCGTTGGAGTGCTCTTGCTGGCTGATTCATGCACCAGCGATGACCGCCTGCGAGAACTTATGCAGGAGCTGCACGATGCGCGTGTGGAAGATAAAACTTCAGGCAAATCCGGATCACGGCTTTGGGATGTCAAAATCAAAATACGGGATGTGATTTTGGAGGCCAAGCGCGACTTGGACGCCCGCACCACGCTGCTTCGCAGCATCAACGGGCATGAGCCGCAAAATCCGAATCTTGCCGTCAACGGCAGGGTTGAAGACTTTTCCGGAGAACGCCAGCCTGTGTCGTCGGGGTTGAAGCAGCCTTAGCGCAGCGTATGCCGCACTGGCGGTATGGGCCGTGATTTCATGCGGTCTGCCCACAAAATCTTGTTGAGCAGCGCTGTATCCACAGCATCGGCATGAGAGAAATCCATCGCCATAGATTCCTTTGCGCCCGGAGCATTTGGTGGATTCACTTCAAACACGCGGCCATTTTTCAGGTTGCTCCTGTCCGCATCAAACGGCGGTTGGTTCCCTGCTCCCGAGAATAACGCAGCCATATTGGCGGCGTGCGCATCGTTATTGTTCATAGGAGGCGCTCCCAGCAGTGTCTCCATGGTGCGAACCATGTTCACCGTCGTATAGAAACTGTGATCAATAAAGGGCTGGCCTGCGTCGCTCGGCCGCGGCGAGTATTTGCTGATCACAAGAGCGATGCTGCGGTGGGCATCAACGTGGTCGGGGCCGTCTTGGGCGTCATCTTCCACGATAAAGATCGCGGTGTTATCCCAATATGGGCTGTGTGAGACCGCTTCCACCAACCGGCCAACCGCCAGATCATTATCTGCGATGGAAGCCGTCGGCTTCGGGTTATCGGGTTTTGTGCCTGCCGTGTGATCGTTGGGAAAACGCAAGAGAGTGAACTGTGGAAGCGCGTCTTTTCCTGTGCGTTTGCGTTGCTGAACAAAACGCTGAAATTCATTCAGGAATTCATCGGCCCGCAGTTGATCAGGGTATTTGATATTAAAGTCGGCAAAACGCGGATCGAAATGCCCACGAAGTTCAGGCTTGGTGGCAATGTCGCGGGAAAGAATGGGAATATCCCACGGCCACGGGCTGGGGCCGCCATGCGGCTCTCCCAGGTAGTTAGGCAGCGGTTCGCCTTTGTGAATCACGGGCTTGGGGCAGGTGTCGCCCTCTGCCAGCGGCGTGCCTTGCGTCGGAGACTGCACTGCAGCTTTGACATTGCACCACTTGGAAGCAACGAACTCGCCATAGTGCCGGTAACTGATGCCGTGCCGGGCAAAGTTGCCCCACAGATAACCGGTGCTGGGCTCATCCACATCAGAGATACCTTCTTCAAGAGGATACCCATTGGCCACAATCCCTTCGTAGTCATAGGTGCGCTCTAAGCTGCGGTAGCCGATCTCCCAGGTCTTTTCCGTGTATTCGGTGGTGATGGCAGCCGTGGACCAAACGTGTCCGTCGCCGGAGACTTCGCCGCTATCATAAAAATTATCCAGAACGCCGAATTGCCGTGCCAGCTTGTGCTCATTGGGGGTAATTTCCTGGCCGTACATGGTGAGTGAAGGATCGGCATCACCTGCACCAAGGTCGCCCAGGATCTGGTCGAATGTGCGGTTCTCCTTGATGATGTAAATAATGTGGCGGATGGGATTACCGCCGGCGGTGAACGCGATCTTATCTGCGTTGCCGCGCATCAGGTTACTCTCTATCACCTGGCCCGTAAGCTCAGCCAAATTAGATTGTGTCTCTGCGATGTTTACCCGCGCCAAAGAGCCATGCAACAAGGTGCCGATGTATGTACGGCGCGGATCTTTCGGACGCAAGCGTGAAGACATATTGTTCGGCCCCGTGCCTGTGCCCTTGCCGGTGGTGATGAACAATTCGCCATTGTGCACCGTCAAAGCGGTGGGATACCACTCGGTGGGAATGAAGCCGTCGGGTAGCAGTGGCGCACCACCCTGGGAAAGTTCCTTTAGATCAAAGACCGCAACTGCATCCAGGCTGGCGCAAGCGGCGTAGATAAACCTGCCATCTTTGCTTTGTGCCAGACCGATCGGATAACTGCCTCCATACTCCTGGCCGGGAAGTTTGGCAGCCAAGTACCCCACCACCCCTCCTCCTTCCCTTGTATCCAAGACTGCGATCCGATCGGAATTAGCCAAAGCGACATAAAGCCAGGGGCCAACCGACTCGGGAGCAAGAAGCATCGCCGTCGGATGTGAGCCAGGATCTGTCTTCTCCTTAGGTGGCAACAGCGGGATGAAGCGTACTTTTCCCGAAGCCAAATCAAGCTTGGCAACGCTTGAGGCATTCCACAAGCTGATGTAGCCCGTCTTCCCATCAGGCATTACGACTGCAGCGTAGGGATACTCGGCGGGAATCACATCGTGCTGGCTGAGGTCGAAGCGCTGCACTACCTTGCCGCTTTCTACGTCGAGCAACACGGCATCATCGGAAAGGTTGTCGGCTACCAGAAGCATTTCCTTCCCTTGCGATTCAACGACTGCCAGCCCGCTAGGATAAGCCGCTGCGACGTCGCTGGGATGCTCCGGGTCCTTCGCCGTAGGGCGCTTGCCGCCCTCAAAGGGCCGTGACGGAATCGGCAACACCTTCAGCGGCGTAATCTTCCCTTCGGCAAAACTATAGACTGCAATTCCATTCCCGGTATCATCCTTCTTCTTTTTTCCCTCAGGATCGGTAATGGAACCGAGCGACGCATAAAGCTTGCTGCCGTCTTTGCTGAATGCCAGACCTTCAAAATAACTCTGGTGCGCATGCAGTCCCAGGCGTGCATCGGGAAAATCCGTTATCTGATTATTTTGCAGGTCAAGCACCGCAATAGACTGCTGAAAGTTCGACTCTGCCGTGCCGTAGCCGGCGTTCAGTACCGCAAGAAAGTGCTGGTCGGGACTCAAAGCCACCGTGACCGGAAAGCTGTTTAGCTTTTGCGGTTGTCCAGGCACAGGCTCGATCAGTTGCTTGCTTGAAGACAGCCAGATTAGCTGGCGGGCGGGACCAAAAGCCAGCAGAGCGGGAAGAGTGGCCCAAAGTAGCGCCGCTACAACAAAAAGAAGACGTCGTGGTTTCATTTTTTGTTTATGCTCAGGGAAAGAATGGGTCATGGTTATTTTTGAAGGGCATACTAGATTATCAAAGGACAGGTCCGACTTCAGGCCTGCTTTTCATTCTTAATCTTCTCGTGTTAAAGCCTTATGAATTTTCTTTAACAAGGCTGTGGAAAACAATCAATATTGGTCTTCTCCGGCTTGCGTGCATCTAACCCGGTTATAATTGGCCAACCCTAACATCTGGTCCAAGAGGGGATTTGCAATGCTATTTGTGAAGAAGGGCATTCGGTTTCTGGGTTTCTTTTCATTCGTTTGGCTGCTGACAAGCTGTGGCACACTTACCAACACTCCCCGCTTTGCTATGGTGCTGGACAACCCAAGTACAACAAGTGGAAGCGCCAGCGCTGGAACAGTTTCTGTTTTCTCCGTGATTAAGAGCACGGGAGTGCTGTCACCCATAGGATCGTCAGTTCAAACCGGAAAAAACCCCACTGCTATAACTTCAGACCTGCACGGCCGGCTGCTCTATGTGGCGAATACCAGCGATGGAAGTGTTTCCGCTTATGGCATTAACCGCACTACGGGAAATATTTCCAGCTCGCCGAATTCGCCCTTTGCGACCGGCACCAATCCCATCAGCCTGGTTATTGACGCGAAGACACGTTTTCTATTTGTGGCCAATCAAGGATCCAATACAATCAGCACCTTCAAAATTAACCAGACAGACGCATCGTTGAAGCCAGTTTCCGGCGCGCCCTTCGGGGCATCGGGCTCCCCACTGAGCCTGGCCGTCGCTCCATCGGACAAGTTTTTATACGCAGCCTTAGGCACTTCGGGAATTGGGGTGTTCAGCATAAATTCCGCGGGTGCATTGACGCTGGTGAGCCAGCAGGCTCCCCCGGCTACGATCACTAGCGCCAGCAGCCTCGTCCTCAGCCCGAACGGCAAATTTCTCTACGTGGTTGATGGCGTTAAAACGGTCTCCGCATACACTGTGGACGCGGCCACCGGTAATCTCACCCTAATTGGCTCACCCTCTGTCACCGGGGCCCAGCCTGGTGCTGTTGTGGTAGATCCCCTGGGACGTTATGTTTATACGGCCAACCAGGGTTCCAGTGACATCTCGGCCTTTACGATCAATGCAGATGGCTCGCTCACAGAGATCAGTGGCTCCCCTTTTGTAACCGGGACCCAGCCGCTGGGGATCACGGTTGATCCCTCCAGCCGCTTTGTTTATACCGCGAATGATGCAGACCAGAGTGTATCGGTCTTTGCTATCAACGGAACCACCACCCCGGGCGCACTTGGTGCTGAGGAGGCATCCGCGACCGGGGCCCCTGCGCAATCGGTGACCATAACGCGGTAGGACAAAGGACGTTGTTTACCCTTTAATAATATTCTTCTCCTAAGTTTTGGCCCTGGAATAACCGGCATTGAGTCTCTCCTACCCCCACTTGCAGCAAGTGATTCTGAACTGCTGAAAGCAGCGTTATCATCCTGTATTTATTGAAGAATGTCGCTGTCGCAGTGGGGTACTTGCTGAGGTGGTCCGGCGTCGTCCGCAGTATTTACTACATAGATATCAGACGCGAACCGTTTTTGAGGAATGCTTTTAGCAATTTTTCAAAGAGCGTTCCAGGTCTCCGCAGCCAAAGCTGGACTCGCCGCCACCCCATCGCGCGGAAACACGACGCGCTCTGGGGACCCCGGTGTTGGAAGACCCAATATACTCGCGCTGCGCTGACGCTTATCCGGCGCTCGCTTCGCGGGGAGGGCCCGCATCCTGAGATGCCGGACACACTTCCAAGACGATCATAAGCCATGCTTTCCCGGTAGTCAGCGTTTTGATATCACAATGGGACCATGTGTAGTCCTCAGTCGTTAGTCCTCAGTCCTCAGGGACAGGGCGATTTTTTGAACGAGTGCCCAATATGTTCCGCGGCTATTGGACATGCAGTGGCACTGATGCCAGCAGCGCGCTGACCCCGTTCCACAGAATCTGTACTCCGATGCAAACCAGCAGAAACGAAGAAAGGCGCAGGATCACGCTCATCGCCGTCGCTCCCAGGAGTTGCGCCATCCGGTCGGCGAATGCATAGCACAGGAAAATGCTGAGTGCGATCACGAGCGATGCAATGAGCGCAGCCACGATGGCCATAACGTTAACCCCGGAGCGGTGGGCTGCGTTGGCGCCCAGCGTGACGGCTACTGAAATCGAACCTGGACCAACGGTCAGCGGCAGGGTCAAGGGATAAAACGCATGGCGGACCGCGTCCTGGGGTTGCATGCTTCGGTGCACTTCGCTGCGCTCTTCTTCGTCCCGCCGCTTCAGCATCGTCCACCCGGTTGAGATGACGATCAGCCCGCCGCCCACTTGAACGACCGGCAGTGAAATCCCAAAAAAGGCGAGGATGTGCGCTCCGATAAGGTAGGAGCCAATCAGCAGAAAAAAGCTGTTCACAGCAATGTACCGGGCCAGCGCTCTTCGCGCTCCGGGTGAATATTCTCGCGTCAGCGCCAGAAAGATCGGGCTCGCTCCCAGGGGATTCACGATGGGAAAGAGTGCGCTCAGAATCAGTAATAGGGTTTTTGCGGCTTCTAACACTTAATTTCGCTTCTTTCGATTCGGTTGGACAAGCACAGGGACTAAAACCCGAATTGTCATAGAGCACTAAACGCACGGCTCTTGACCAACTGCTGTTGCGCCCATCTCCAATCTTGGTCCCAATAGGCTGCGCTAATTAGCGCATCGTGAATCTGATCGGGGTTACCACTCGACAGGGCAGCAGCTATTTCCTCCCTGGTACGACGCCGAACTGGGACATAGTTTAATTCGCTCATTCCGAGTCCTCATCTTTGGTTTGATAATCTTTCCTCGTTGTATATGGATAGCTTCTGTCAGTCTAGTGGAATGCACTGAGCTTTGACTAGATTTACAGTCCTGCGCCTTCAAGGCTTTGTAACTCTAACAGTAGCTTCTGACGACTCTTGCTGAGTTGCTCGGTAGCCAGCTTTCCACCTTTTAGAGTCAGTTCCCCGGTTGAAACGAGTTTTTGAATCCTTGGGGACTCACCCTCGAGTCTCTTGAGCATTCGCTTCAGATACGCGATTCTCGTGTTCTTCGATTGCATAATATTGCTGATATTTAGAAGGGGTAAGCAGTTTGCTCCTGACCACTTAAAAAATCTGGGGCCGGACTTTCACAGTCCGGCCCCGGGATTTTGAATGAGACGGGTCTAGAAGTTTATGTGGGCCCCTAACTGCAGAATGCGGGGGGCGTAAGTATCAGTTACTTGCCCCAGATTTTGAGCTGCGGCATTGGTGCCAACCCGGCTGAATTCCGTGTGGTTGAAGATGTTGAAGGCATCCACACTGAATTTCAGATTGACGCGATCTCCATAGATAGGTGTAGTTTTAGTCAGCGACAGGTCCATGTTGGTGCGGCCCGGACCGCGCAGAAGGTTGCGCGCGGCAGTTCCATACCCACTCGCAACCGCGCTACTGAACGATTTGGGATCGAAGAACAGCAACCCATGGTGCGGGTCCAAATAGCGAACCGGCCCGACCAGATTCGCATTGACCAGATTTCCGTCGCCTTCTCCGGAAGGTCCTGGAGTGCCATTCAGCTCCGGCAGCCCGGCGGTAATCGTAAGCGGGAATCCGGTACGCCAGGTGATGTTTGGATATAAGCTCCAGCCTTTCACCAAGGCCTTCGGTCCGCGGTTGAAGGGCAGGTCCCATCCGCCGCTGAAGGTCAGCACGTGGCGCAAATCGTAATCAGACGATCCACGGAAGATATGGGGCAGGAAGAATGGAACCTGGCTGTTGTTGTTGCGGAACCCTGAGGCATCGTCAATGCTGTGCGCCCAAGTGTAGCCGAAGGTGTAGTATACACTGCCCAAAATGGGCACCGAGGTTGGGTGCTGTCGCAATGACACTTGCAACGCGTTGTAGTTGGCATTGGCGACGTTCATGAATTGCGGCAAGAAGCCGAGACTGCCGTCCACGTTGCCGGGAGTTTCGTTCAGAATGCGGATTTTTATGCCTCTGCTTAAAGCCGCGGGGTCAAAGGGATTGATATCTTTCAGCCCGGTCAATCCGTGGGACGAGCTTCCCACATAGGCGGCTTCGGCGACCAATTTCCCGGCCAACTGATGTTCTATGCTCAAGTTGTATTGATAGGTGTAGGGTGTGCGCAGATGTGGATCAACGAAGAATACACCACCACCACCGAAGGTGCCGACCGTGTTCGCGAAGTTCACGTTGTGATCCACGGGTTTCGAGGGAAACGGGTTCGTCGATCCAGTTGAGCCAAAAGGATCGGTTACAAAACCAAACGGCGCGGCAGTGCCGCTGGGATCTGAGTAACCGATGAAGGCGGTCGAAGCGAAAGGAAACTGGCCATTGAACTGGAAGTTATCTTCCGCTTTGAGCACGTCGTAGAACATACCTATTCCCCCGCGAATGCTGGTTTTCTGGTTATGGAACGGTTGCCAGGCAAAACCAAAGCGCGGAGCGAAATCGGTTTTGCGGGGATAGTTTGCTCCGGTGGGTGCTCCCTTATCTCCGGGGAAAAGTACTCCGACAGGAGCATTGGGGAACACCGTAGACTGAAGGCCCGGAACAATAGAGAACGTCCGGCCCTTGGTATCCAACTTGGGGGTACTGCCCTCGTAACGCAGCCCCAGGGTAAGTACCAGGTTTCGGGCCACGTGCCATTCATCCTGCCCGAATATGTAAGTGGCTTTGGTACGAATGTTGGAAGGAGCAGCGGGCGCCTGGAAAAAGGAATCTGGCACACCTACCAGGAAATTGGCGAATTCATCGCCTGCCGCAAATGGAACCTTTCCATCGAGGGACGACACGAAATCAAAGTTACCGTTCACAAAGAAATCAAATACCTGGTTATCCTGAAAAGCGGAGAAGCTGCCGCCAAACTTCAGAGTGTGAGCTCCATGCGTCCAGGAAAAGGTATCGGAGTAGGAGAAAGTGTTGTCAATAAGAGTGGACGGTCCCTGAGGACTGAAGCCAACCGACAGAGCTGGAAAGGTCAGAAGAGAGGGACCGGTTGGGTTGTCTGGCGTGATGTTGCTGCCAAAAGAACTGGGCGTGCCAAAGGTCTTTGGGGGCTTGGCCTGTAGCGTATCCCGGCGTTGGGCGGTCATGCGAAACTCGTTCAGCATGGTGGGCGTCAAAATGCGCGTGTATGCAAGATTCAGGAATTGCCGGTGCGCATTGCCACTACTGACAAACTGAGGGCTGCCGGGTTGGGCAGTAGCCCCGCTACCGGAGACGCCCGCCAGCAGACCCAGATTCGGATTCTGCGACCTTCCCAGGGTTACGGTAAAGTGGTCTTTACTCGTAGCTTCAAAGTCGAACTTACCTGTGATCTCATCACGGTCGTCCCGCACTGGATTCTGAAAAGATATTGCTCCCAGCGGGAGTGTGGAAGTTGGAATCAAGCCTGCCTTGATGTAAGCCTTCGCCACTGGATCAAACTTGGTAGGGTCGATTATCGTGGGATCGCCGGGGTTCACTCCCTGCTTGGTGGGATCTGGCTGGAAAAACGGATTGGCCTGCAGAAAAGCTGCCACGGATGCCTGATTGGGAGAAGCAGAGAAGTCTCCAGCAAGCTCGCTTGGAGTCAATGTGCTGCCATTTGCAGGAGTAATCTGAATCTCGCGCTGTCCCTGATAGGCAACGAAGAAAAAGAGCTTGTCTTTCTTGATTGGCCCGCCCAAGGTGGCGCCGTACTGATTGCGCTTGAGAATGGGCCTTGGCTGCCCTAAGGCCTTATTGATAAACCTATTGGCGTTGTAAGCGTCATTGCGGTTGTATTCGAAGGCGGTGCCGTGAAATGCGTTTGTTCCGGACTTGGTTACGACTGTGACAATGCCGCCGCTGCTGCGTCCGTATTCAGCGGTAAAGTTGCTGGTAAGAACTTTAAATTCTTCGATCGCGTCGGGGTTGGGATTGTAGACAACCCCGTTATCCAGAAGATCATTATTGATTCCGCCGTCGAGCAGAAACGTATTCGAATCGTTGCGTCCGCCGTCTATGCTGAACCGGGTGTTTGCACTGGCGGCGCCAGCGTTCCCCGGGTTATCGGCGGGAGCGACACCAGGCTGCAATAGCACCAGGTCGAGGGCGTTGCGGCCATTCAGAGGCGCATTACCGATTTCCTGCTCTAACACTGTCGAACCCATGGTGGGCGTGATGGTCTCTACCGTTGATGCAGCACCTTCGATCGTCACCGTCTGCGTTTCGCTGCCGACTTGCATGTTGACGTCAATTTTGGCGGACTGGTTGATCTCAAGCTTGATCGGATTCGTGGTGACGGGACTAAAGCCCTTATGATCGACAGCAATTCTGTAGCTCCCAATGGGGAGCGCTGCGATCTGATATGCGCCGCCGCTATCTGAGGTAACAGCACGGGAAATGTGTGTCGCCGTATTCGTAGCTACAACATGCGCCCCGGACAATACTGCGCCTGTCTGGTCGTAGATCGTACCGATGATGCGACCGGTTGCCTCCTGCGCTGAGAGCGCGGTCGAAAACACTACCAGCAACAGAAACCTAAAAAAAATCTTAAGCAAACTACGTTCAAGTCTCGTACCCATCTTTGTGCCCCTCCAGGGATTTTTTACAGCAGATGTTGGGACGCAATTGTGCACGCCAGCATCCACTCTTAGAGCCAGCTAAGTTGTACAAAAACCTAGGACGAGGACATTGAGAATACTGGAAATCGTATGCATTCATTCCAAAATTGGTATTCAATCAGGCGAATGTCACGATATCCACCGGATAGCGCGCGTCTACCCACGCCTGAAAGCCACCTGCCAGGGGACGCACGCGGGTAAAGCCCAGCTTCTTGAGTTGCAGCGCCACACGGGCGCTGGAGGCTTCGCCTGGTCAAGTGCAGTAGAGAATCAGATCGCGGTCTTTGGGAATTTGCGGTGAATGAGCGGCGATCTCCTCGGGCTTGATGCGGAGCGCACCCGGGAGAGTGCGCGGGTCGTGCAAAAAATCCAGAGCATGGCGCAGGTCTACAATCGCCAGCGCTTCCCCTTGCTCGAGCATCTGCTGGAGTTCGGCGGGTGAGACGCGGGCCATGCGCAGCTCATGCAGCAGGCGCTGCCGGTTTATATACTTCCAAACAATATTGCCCACAACCGCTGCCATGCCCAGCCCCAGCAGCCAAAGCACAACCGCCTGAGCCAGTTGTGTGCCAGACATTTGCTGTGCCGGTATGTAGCCCACCAGCCCCACCGAAAGAGCCCACAAGATCGAACCCGCCACACTGAAGACGACAAAACGCCAGAGCTGCATGCGCAGGGTTCCGGCCAAAGGAGGCACGACGCGTCCTATTCCGGGAACAAATTTGCAGTAGAGCAGCGAATACTCGGCGTGCTTTTCCATAACGCGCTTTGATCCGCTTACACAGGAATCGGGCGACAGTGAGAGGCGGCAGAGCAGACGCAGTGCCTGGGTGCCGCGACGCCGTCCCAGCTCGTACCAGAGCAGGTCTCCCAGCAGAAACGCCACCACTGTGACGGTCACGGCCCAGATCAGACTCATGCGGCCGGAGCCGGCCAGAGCTCCTGCGGTAATCATGAAGGGCATCAGCAGCAGGGGGAAACCAATGCGTTCTCCCAGCGCAAAGAGAAAGATGATCATGTATCCGTGCCGCAGCAAAAGTTGGTAGGCTTCATTCATATCAGCTACGCTCAGTGATTTGACAAACCATCGGGGTGTTTGGGTTCAACTTTAGTTTGGGGTTGGCTGGGCCCGGGAGACGATACCCAGACTCCATAGGCAATCGTGCGCAATATCAAGTCTACCTTCCGCATCAAGGAATTTTCCCGATGCCGCCGCCAGCGCCCCTGCATTCCAGGATTTCGTGCAACGATCGCTGCGAGCGGCACAGGACGCACTCTGGGGAGAATTCCCTGGGGCAGTATTTCTTCTGCAGGCATTTTAGGGGTGTTTCGACTGCGCGTCCATCCGTATCGAGGCTACAGATTTTCTCCAGGCGCTCCGCTCAACATGACAGTAAGGACGCTTTGGCAGGTACCTGAAAACCGTCGGGAAAAGAAAAGAATTCAGGACATGGTGAGACAGCCGGGGACGGCTGTGCCACACGAGCTTTTCTCGAGGGAATCTCTGCGTTTTCTACGAGCTACCGATCAGGATTCCGGTCAGGAAGACCAGCACGCCGCCCAGCACGACTTGAAATGCTGCGGAGAGAAACGGAGTATCCATGTAGCGGTGACGGATGTAGCTGATCGCTGCCAATTCAACGGCGACTACAATGACAGCGCAGGTCATGGCGACACGGAAGTCGTGTATGAGGAACGGAAGGGTGTGACCGATGCCTCCGGCTGCGGTCATCAGTCCGGTTACGGAGCCGCGCAGCATGGGCCGGCCGCGGCCGGTGAGCGAGCCGTCATCGGAGAGTGCCTCGGCGAACGCCATGGAAATGCCCGCCCCCACCGAAGCTGCCAGCCCTACAAGAAAAGCGGTCCAACTGCTCTTGGTGGCGAACGCTGCGGCAAAGACCGGGGCCAGGGTCGAGACCGAACCATCCATCAAACCCGCGAGGCCCGGTTGTACGATCTGGAGAACGAACAGACGGCGTTGAGCATCTTCTTCTTTCTTGTGCACTTGAGGTGTGATCGCTGCCTGCAGAGTGCCCGCCGTCGCGTAATGTTTGCGCTCGACCTCAGCCAGGTCGCCTAACAGCTTGCGAATGCCGGCATCGGTTACCTGCCGCATAGCCTTTTCGTAAAAACGCCGGGTCTCAAGCTCCATGAGCTCAACCTGTTTTCGGACCTCGTTGATGGACAAGGGACGCGAGAGCCAGACGGGGCGCCGCTGCACGAGCCCCTTGACGTCTTCCCGCCGAATCAGAGGGATATGCTCGCCGAAGCGGGCGCGATAGGTCTCAATCAGGCTGGCGCGGTGCTGCGATTCCTCTTCGCGCATTTCATCGAACAGCTTGCCGGTGTCAGGATAGGTTTCGCGCAGACCGTCAGCGAAATCGGCGTAGATGCGACTATCCTCCTCTTCCAGGAAAATAGCCAGGGCCAGAATTTCACGCTCAGAAAGTTCGCGGAATTTTTTTGCCATCCGTTTTTCCCCTGGCTTTTACCTTACTGGAATTTCAGCTTGCTTGCCAGCCAGATGCTAGACCTATTTAGTTTTTCTGTACGTAAAGAACAGCATCGCCCATACAAGAAAAACGCAAGATCCTTCGCGCCAAAAAACGGCGCTCAGGATGACAAGATGCAAACGGAATGGCGAAATAGGACGAACAGTAATAGTTAAAACGGCATAATTGTCGTTATGTCTTGAAAATGGCGCTTATCTCCTTCGGGCTTGCGGCTTCAGATGCGAAGGTAAAGGTGCCGTGCTCTTGCATCTCGCGTGCGGCGCGAAGAAAAGCGCCAAGCGCGGTGCGGCAGAGCGCGCTGCCCACGCTGACGCGCTTGACACCAATTGCCGCGAGGTCAGCCAGACTCAGTTGAACGCCTTGCAGCCCCATTAGCACATTCACCGGGCGGTCCAAGGAGCTGACGACTGCGGCGATGTCGTCCCTGGTGGCCAACCCCGGCGCATACAGGACGTCGGCGCCCGCTTCCTGATAGGCCTGCAGCCGCTTGATCGTGTCTTTGAGATCTGGCCGACCGTGCAGGTAGTTTTCCGCACGTGCGGTCAAGGTGAAAGGAAAGGGGAGGGCACGCGCCGACGCTGCCGCCGCGCGAACTCGCTCAATCGCATGTTCCACTTCATAGATCGGATGGTCGGGGCGCCCGGTTGCATCTTCGACTGAGCCCCCGACAACTCCCGCGGCCGCCGCAAGTTTGATGGTCTCGGCAACGATTTCAGGCGCGTCTCCAAAGCCGTTCTCAAGATCTGCGCTGACAGGCAGGGGAGTGGCTGACGCGATCGCCGACGCATTCGCCAGCGTCTCCTCACGGTCAAGCGTGTTATCCCGCCGCCCGAGAGAGAAGGCGTAACCCATGCTGGTCGTGGCCAACGCCTCGAAGCCCAGGTGTGCCAGCAGACGTGCAGTGCCCACGTCCCACGGATTGGGGATGATGAATGCGCGGTCACGCTCATGAAGGGCGCGAAAAGCCCGTCCCTTTTCAGCTTGAGTTGCCATTGCGGCGCTGGTTGTTGTCATTGTATCCTCCTTGTTTTAGCTTAGCTTCAAAATGGACAATTAGGAAAGGCGTTGCGGCTTATGGTTCGGCAGCCACATCAAGTCACCGTTGTTTTGGGCAGTTGTACAGTTTGAGATATCCACTCACGAAATGTGCGAGCAATATGCCCACACGACAGCCGGCGGGCAGCCGGCGCTACTTCACCGCTGTTTTTGGCGTCCAACGATTACACTATTTATCATGACTACTCTGATTATTTCTGCTGCCGTCGTCATTGGCTTAACCGTTTCTTCTGCGCCGGCATCCGGTGTGGAGTTCGGCCCGTACAATCCTTTCTTTGCGCCCAGTTCCCTGCCGTTTCAGGCGCCAGCGTTCGACAAGATCAAAGACGAGGATTACCAACCGGCGATTGAAGCTGGCATGGCGGAGCAACGCAAGGAAGTACAGACGATTGCGGATAATCCGGCTTCGCCGACCTTTGAGAACACCATTGTCGCGATGGAAAAAAGCGGCCAGTTGTTGACGCGGGTGCAGCGGGTTTTCTCCGCCGTCACCGGTGCGAACACCAATCCTGCACTGCAGAAGGTAAAGGCGACCGAAGCGCCGAAACTGGCGGCCCACCGGGACGCAATCTATCTTGACGCAAAACTGTTTCAGCGCGTGGCAACGATTTATAAGAAACGCAATTCGCTGAAGCTCGATCCGGAATCGTTGCGCCTAGTTGAGTTTTACTATGATGAGTTCGTCCATGCAGGGGCCAACCTCACGGAAGCCGACAAGACCGAACTGAAAAAGCTGAACGAGGAGCTGGCAACGCTTTCCAATGCCTTCAGCACGAAGCTGCTGGCGGCCACGAAAGAAGGCGCGTATGTGACCAAGGACAAAGGCGCGCTGGCGGGCCTGACCGACGCGCAAGTGAACGCTGCTGCCGAGGCGGCGAAGAATCGCAAGGTGGAAGGGTTCCTTCTTCCCTTGCAGAACACCACGCAGCAGCCTGATCTCGTCTCACTCAGCAATCGCGCCAGCCGCCAGGCGCTCTTCGCGAACTCCTGGGAGCGCGCGGCACGCGGCGATGCGAACGACACGCGTGACACCGTCGCACGCATGGCACAACTACGCGCCCAGAAGGCCAAGCTGCTGGGGTATCCAAACTTTGCGGCATGGCAGTTGGAAGACCAGATGGCAAAGACGCCGGAAGCGGCGTTGAAGTTCATGGACGCGCTGGTTCCCGCGTCCACGGCGAAAGCGGCCGGCGAAGCACAAGACATCCAAGCCTTGATTGACGCACAAAGTGGCGGGTTCAAGCTGCAGCCGTGGGACTGGGAGTTCTACGCCGAGCAGGTCCGCAAAGCCAAATACGATCTCGACGAGGAGCAGGTCAAACCCTATTTCGAGCTGGACAACGTACTTCAGAACGGCGTTTTCTACGCGGCGAACCAGCTTTATGGACTGACATTCAAGGAACGGAAAGATCTTCCCGTGTATGCCCCTGGCGTTCGCGTGTTCGAGGTATTTGACGCCAATGGCAGCACGCTGGCGCTGTTTTACTGCGACTACTTCAAGCGTGACAACAAGCAAGGTGGCGCCTGGATGAACAGCTTTGTCGGACAGTCCAGACTGCTCGGTACGCTGCCGGTCGTCAGTAACGTTGCCAATTTTCCCGCGCCTGCTCCAGGTGAGCCAGCCCTCCTTACCCCCGATGACGTCAGGACGATGTTCCACGAATTTGGTCACGCGCTGCACGGCATGTTTGCTAATACTGAATACCCCAGTCTTTCCGGCACCTCGGTAGCGCGCGACTTTGTAGAGTTTCCTTCGCAGTTCAACGAGCATTGGGCGACTTATCCGGCGGTTTTCCAGCATTACGCCAAACATTACAAGACCGGCGCACCTATGCCGGCGGAGTTGGTCGCCAAGATAAAGAAATCCGCTACCTTCAACAAGGGCTACGAGACCACCGAGTTGCTGGCAGCGGCAGAGCTGGACATGAAGTGGCACACCCTTCCGGCAAGCGATGCACCTCAGAATCCGGATAAGTTCGAAACCGAAGCGTTACAACAAACCCACTTGTCGCTCAGCTACACCCCGCCGCGTTACCGTTCCAGCTACTTCAGCCACATCTGGGCCGGTGGATACGCCGCCGCTTATTACGCCTACCTGTGGACAGAGATGCTTGATGACGATGCTTTTCAATGGTTCGAGGAACACGGCGGGCTAACCCGCGCCAATGGTGACCGGTTCCGCCAAATGGTGCTATCACGCGGCAACACGGAAGACCTTGGAAAGATGTACGCGGCATGGCGCGGAGCGCCCCCTAGCATTGAACCCATGCTGAAGTATCGTGGTCTCGAGCCGGCTAAAGCTGCCAAGTAGACGCCGAATCTGCCCCACGCCGCGGACTTCACCTCGCTGACCAGTCAGGTGCTTGACTCTTTTTTACGGCTTCTTGTCTGCAGGAGGCTGGACTATATCCAACTCCGCATCGCCATGGTGGTAACAGTCTTTGACGCCGTCGCGAGAGAGAAGCTCGCCCACTTGCCCTTTCGGGACTGATCCACAGCGCAGCATTTCTTCGAAGCCCGGCTCGTTCCAAATAGCGACGAGGCTGATGTTTTCCTTGCCGGTGTTTTTCAAGCTGATCCAAGTCTCGGCGGGAATGAATACCAACCCGCCCGCCTGCACGTCGTACTGTTTGTCTCCCAGCCACACGTGGGCGCTGCCTGTCTGGATCAGAAGGATCTCATCCTCCCCATGGTGTTTGTGCTTCGGGATAGCCGCACCGGGAGGGACCTCCTCGGTAAAGAGCAGTAGATGCTTCGAGCCATTGGTCTTCGGACCAATCTTTAGCAAGAAATCACTACTGGGCGAGGATACTCCCTCGCGCGGACGGCGAGTGCGAAGTTCGCCTTCGTTCTTTTGCAAAACAACAGCTTTAGCGCTCCCGTCAGGAGCGGGCGTTTGCGTGGCGACGCAGTGGGTACACAGCAGAACAGCAACGAGCAGCTTGAGCGCATTGGACATCGGTTGACTCTCCCCAAGCCGCCGATTATAACGGGAACTTTGAAGGAAGAGGTCAGAGTTGCGAAGATTTCGGGTGAGTTGTCGGCAACCCGGGAACTGGCCCACTACCCCGTACTTCCAGCGTCTTGACAGAGCACGAGTTTCCCAATTAAAATTTGATCTTTAATTTCTAAGTGCGCATGACGGCAAATCAATACAGCGCGTTGAACGACCGCGGGATGGCCATGGCCATGTGGATGTCCCTTTCCATTCCTATTGGAAGGGGACGGCTTTGCGGTCTACACGCCCTGTGCATGAAAACATTACGATTGAACGCGTAATTCGCGCATAGAGTTTCCGAAGCCGGCCCCAACCTTACAAATCCTGGGGCCGGTTTTTTATTTGTATTCGCAGCGGCGCCAGATCGAAGGGCCTTAATTTAAATGGAGGCAAGAGTAACAATGTCCCGCAAGAAACAGGATCTGGATTTCACAACCCAACTCGTCCACGAAGGTGAGCGGTTGCCCACGCCAACCGGCCAGCCGGTCGCAACGCCGATCTACGCGACCGCGACGTTTACTTACCCTTCCATGGATGAGATGGATAAGGTCTTTGCCGGTGAAACCCAGGGATACGTCTACACCCGTTATGGGAATCCGACGGTTGCTGCGCTGGAGAAATCAATTCAGAAGCTCGAAGATGGCGCATTCGCCTGTGCCTACGCCTCGGGCATGGCCGCGCTGCATGCCGCCATTTTTGCCTGTCAACTCTCTCCCGGATCAACTGTACTGGCTTCGCAAGATCTTTACGGCGCAACCCTCGACCTGCTGTTCAACGTGTTTGGTTCTTTTGGCATCAATACGGTGACTGCTGATTTCAATAAGCTGGATGAGTTGCGCGAAATTGCCCGCAAGGCGAAGCCGCGTGTCCTGGTTGCAGAAACTATTTCGAATCCTCTGCTCAAGGTTTGCGACATCGCGGCCTGCGCTGAGATTGCGCACGCAGCCGGGGCCAAGCTGATTGTTGATAACACCTTTGCCTCTCCTTATCTGTGCCAGCCTCTCAAACAGGGTGCGGATTTTTCAGTGCACAGCGCCACTAAATATCTGAGCGGCCACTGCGACGTCATGGGCGGCCTCGTAGTTGCCCGCGACGAAGCCGACAAGCTCGCGCTCATAGGAATCATGAAGCTGGTGGGTGGAGTGCTAGGCCCATGGGACGCACATGAGATTTTGCGTGGCGTGAAGACGCTGGCGGTGCGTCTTGACCGGCAGTGTAGCAATGCAAGCTACATCGCCGGCGAACTCAAAAACCATCCCAACATCTCCAAAGTTCACTATCCCGGATTAATTGCTCACAAAGACGAAACTGTCTATCGCACCCTGCGTCAGGATGTTGCCGGCGCACTGCTCTCGATTGAACTCAATCCGAATACGCGCGAGGCGGCCTTTCAGTTTATGGATTCACTTCAGCTCTGCGTACGCTCCACCAGCCTGGGAGACGTGTTCACAGGCGTGCTGCATCCGGCGACGGCTTCGCACCGTGAGATGGCGCCCGCGCGGCGGCAGCAGCTTGGCATCAGCGATGGCCTGGTGCGCATTGCGATCGGAATCGAAAGCGCGCAAGACATTCTTGCAGATATCCATCAGGCATTGGCGGCCGTGGAGAAACACCTCGGCGCGGCTCACGCGGTTGGAGCAAAAAGGAAATGATCCGTATGCGGGAGCAGCATATCAACCAAATTCGCGGCCTGGGTGAAAAGGAGTATCCGTATGAATGCTGCGGGCTCTTGCTCGGACATTTCGAGGATGATGAGCGCAAGCGACTGGTTGAACTCTTCCCTATTTCCAATGCCCGCGAGGAAGAGGCCCGGCGCAAGCGCTTTTTGATTGAACCAGCCGAGCTATTGCGCGGTGAACGCTATGCGCGTGAACATCAACTGGATGTCATCGGCTTCTATCATTCGCATCCGGAAGATTCCGGCGTTCCCTCGCAATATGATCTCGACCATGCCTGGCCGGTCTATTCCTATGTGATTGTTTCCGTGCTTAGCGGCAAGGCGGTCAATCTTTTTTCCTGGGAGATGCAGGAAGACCGCTCGAAGTTCAATGCGGAAGAAGTTGTGAAAGAGAATTAATTATGTCCATCAGCAAAGGAGAGGAGATGAGCACGCTGCCCAAACCTACCGTAGAAGACAGCTATACGATGGCTCATTTTCCGCTGGCGTCGGGGGAGGCTTTGCGGCCCCTGACGTTGCGTTACGCGCTCTACGGAAAGCTGAATCAGGCGCGCGATAACGCCATCCTGGTGTGCCATGCACTCTCCGGCTCAGCGCAGGTCGCCGACTGGTGGCCCGGTGTAGTTGGCCCGGGCTGTTCGATTGATACGGAACGCTATTGCATTATCGGCGTGAACGTCATCGGATCATGTTACGGCTCGACCGGTCCCTCTTCCCTGAACCCGGAAACCGGCAAACCTTATGGCGGCAATTTTCCCCTGATTACGATCCGCGATATGGTTCGGGCACAGGCTCAGTTGCTGCGCGAGCAGTTGGGCGTTGAACATCTTCATACCGTCATTGGCGGTTCGCTGGGCGGCATGCAGGCATTGCAATGGGCAGCGGACTACCCTGAATCGGTCCAGCGGTGCATTGCCATCGGCGCTACGCCTCTTTCTGCCATGGGGCTGGCTCTCAATCACTTGCAGCGGTATGCGATTCAATCTGACCCGAACTGGAAGCAGGGCGAATACGCGGCAGATGGCGGTCCGGCTGCAGGATTGAGTCTGGCCCGCGCCATCGCTATGTGCTCCTACAAATCAGCGCAGTTATTTGACGAGCGCTTTGCGCGGCGTCCTAACGAGCGCGGAGGCGAGGACCCACACCGCTCTCTGGCTGAACGCTTTGACGTGGCCGGATACCTGGACTATCAGGGAAAAATATTCGTTGACCGCTTTGACGCCAATACGTATCTGGCACTCTCCAAGGCGATGGATACCTTCGATTTCGCCATAGGATACAGCTCTGAAGAGGCCTCATTCCGGCGCATTCGCGCCCGCGTGTTGCTGGTGGGCATCTCCTCAGACTGGTTATTTCCTCCTAAGGATGTGTGCGACCTTTCCCGCCGCATGCTTTCGGCTGGAGTCAGTACCCGGTATCTTGAACTCTCTTCTGGGCACGGTCATGACGCATTTCTCGCGGAGCCCGACGCCGTAAGGGCGATCATCGGCCCCGAGATCGAAACACCGATTGGGCAACGCAGCGTGCCTACTCCTGAATTTTTGCGGATAATTTCTCAGCTCAGAGGCTCCTCTGAGTGCACTTAGCCGGGGAACTTGTATCATTGCAGGATGGCCGATTTCCACTGATAATTCCCTATTGTCATAATTCAAAATGGGATTGCGCTGGAAGGCCGATTGCAATTAGAGTGTGCATTTCCCTTTACCCAAACCATGGATAGCGACTCTACCAACGAAAAAATGGCGGCCCCGGCCTCTGCTCCAGCCGGCAGTGAAAAGCGCGCCGATAAGTACCAGCGCATTTTGGAGGCTGCGGTTGAGGTCATTGCCGAACATGGCTTTTTTAATGCGCGGGTCTCCGACATCGCCCAGCGCGCCGGAGTGGCCGATGGCACGATTTATCTGTATTTCAAAAGCAAAGACCAGATCCTGATGGCCGCCATCTCCAACGCCTTCGGGGCGTTCCTTGAGCTGGCGCGCACTGAGGTCAAGAGCGCGGCAGACCCGCGTGACCGGCTGCGGCGGCTGGCTTTGTTGCATCTAACATCGTTGGGATCGAACCGGAACCTGGCCATTGTCTTTCAGACCGAGCTGCGCCAAAGTGCGCGCTTCCTGGCGCAGTTTTCGCAGCACCAGTTAAAGCAGTATTTTGACCTGATCCGCGAAGTGGTGCGCGAAGGACAGGAAAAGGGGGTCTTCCGCGGCGACCTCTCCGATAAAATCGTGGCCAATTGCTTTTTCGGTTCGCTTGACGAGATGGTAACTTCCTGGTTGCTCAGTGAACGGGACTATTCACTACCCGGCGCCGCCGATGCTGTGGTAGATGTTATCTTGGGTGGAGTGGAAACCCGGCATTCTTCATGAAGCTCGAAACGCTCAACGACATATTTTTCAACTCTGTGGCGCGCAACCTGCCTCGTGTCATGACCTTTAAACAAGGCGGGCAATGGATCAATATCTCATCCCAGGAGTTGTACCGCCAGGTGGCAGGTGTAGCGCGCTCGTTGCAGGCCTGGGGGCTGGGTAAAGGCGACCACGTTGCCATCCTGAGTGAGAACCGCCCGGAGTGGCCGATTGCTGATTTCGCCTGCCTGCTGCTGGGCATCGTGGATGTCCCGATTTATGCCACGCTGCCCGCCGATCAGATTGTTTATCTCTTAAACAATTCAGAGGCGCGTGCGATTTTTGTCTCCACCAAGGAGCAGCTACAGAAGGTCCTGCAAATTCGCGCGCAGACCAGGATTGAAAAAATCGTGTTGATGGAAGACAGCGAACATAGCGAAGCTATTCCGTTTCGCAGCTTGATCGCCAACGCGCCGCCGGAAAGAGACCCAGCCCTTGACGCTATCGGCGAGGCCATCAAGCCCGATGATCTGGCGACCATCATTTATACATCCGGGACTACCGGCACGCCCAAAGGCGCCATGCTCACGCACGGCAATATCGCTTCGAATATCAGCTTTTCTCTGCGTGACTTCGGGTCGAACCCGTGCGACCTTTCCATCTCTTATCTTCCTCTTTCACACATCACCGCGCGCCATCTCGACTACTACTGCTTATACAGTGGAGTAACGCTGGCGTATTGTCCCCATCTCGAAGATTTGCCGCAGACCCTGATGGAAACGCGTCCAACCATTTTGGTCAGCGTTCCGCGCGTGTATGAGAAGGTCTATAACAAAGTCATGCAGGAAACCAGGAGTGGAATCAAGCGCTCGATCTATGAATGGGCGATACGGGTGGGACGGGCACATCGTGATGAAATTCTGGCTGGCCGAATCCCTTCCTCCTGGGAGTGGAAAGTGGCGAACGTGTTGTTATTCTCGAAAATCTATAAAGGCTTCGGCGGGCAGACACGCGCATTCATCTCCGGAGGCGCGCCGCTGGGAATAGATCTGGCCACATGGTTTGCCGATATGGGAATCGTAATTCTTCAGGGATACGGCCTCACGGAAACTTCTCCTGTGATTGCGATCAATACACCTCAAGCCAACCGCCTGGGCACAGTGGGCAAGAGGTTGCCCAACGTGGAAATCAAGATCGCCGAAGATGGTGAGTTGCTGGTGCGCGGCCCCAACGTCTTTCACGGTTATTGGAAGCTGCCGGAAGAATCACAAAATGCTTTTGTGGATGGCTGGTTCAAGACCGGCGACATTGCGGCTTTGGATTCCGATGGCTTCCTCAGCATCACCGACCGGAAGAAAGACCTGATTAAAACCTCCGGAGGCAAATTCATTGCTCCGCAACCGCTGGAAAACCAGCTCAAGTCGAACCCCCTGGTCTCGCAGGCCGCCATCATTGGCGACCGCCGCAAGTTTCCCGCTGTCATCATCGCGCCCCAATTCCCTGTGCTGGAAGATTGGGCGCGGGAAAATAATGTTTCTTTCTCTTCGCACGCCCAGCTCATCACCAACCCTAAAGTACAGGAGCTCTACCAGGGCATTATCGAAGGACTCAATGCAAAGTTGGCCCAATTTGAAAAACTAAAGAAAGTTTTACTGGTGCCCGATGAGTTTTCCATCGCCACCGGCGAGTTGACTCCCAGCATGAAGCTTAAACGCCGCTTCGTGGAACAAAAATACAAGGCGCAAATTGATGACCTCTACACCAAATCAGATGCCGGAGTGACGGTTTAGGCGGGCGCACAACGAGCGCTAGACATCTGCTCATTATGAAAATGCTGTAAAGGTCACCACGTGGTAAGCGGGCCGCCTTATCCTGCATGATAAAATCACTCTTTTACCATGTCTTCTTCTATCAAGATCGACTCCCTGGCTGCGGCCCTGCAACAGAAAATTGAGAGTCGCACTGCGCGCATTGGAATCATTGGACTCGGCTACGTAGGCTTGCCACTGGCCCTCTTGTTCAGCGATGAGCGCTTCCCGGTCACCGGTTTTGACGTTGACAACTTGAAGGTCAAGGCCCTCAACCAGGGTGAGTCGTACATCTATCACATTCCTGCCACCCAGATTCAATCGGCCCAGACCCGCGGCTTTCGCGCCACCGATCAGTATTCACACCTGGCAGAGATGGACGCCATCATCATCTGCGTCCCAACTCCGTTGAACGAGTACCGCGAACCGGACCTCAGTTACATCCAGGCCACGGCGGATGCTATTGCGCCGCACCTGCGCGCCGGACAACTTGTCGTCCTCGAAAGCACAACGTATCCGGGAACGACGGAAGAAATTCTGGTAGCTACGCTGGAAAAGAAAAATCAACGCGGGCTCAAAGCCGCGCGCGCGGATGCACCTCTCGAGGACCGCTTCTTTGCGGCGTTCTCGCCCGAGCGTGAAGATCCAGGAAACCAGAGCGTGGCCCGGCGTGATATCCCCAAGGTCGTGGGAGGGCTGGAGCAAAACGCCAGCGAATTAACTGCGCTTCTTTATAAGACAATCTTCAACCGCACGGTGAAGGTCTCTTCGCCGGCAGCGGCTGAGATGACCAAGCTGCTGGAGAACATCTACCGCTGCGTGAACATCGCCCTGGTCAATGAACTCAAGCTGCTGTGCCTGCGCATGGGCATCGATATCTGGGAGGTCATTGAGGCTGCCGCCACGAAGCCTTTTGGATTTCAGCCCTTCTATCCCGGACCGGGCCTGGGAGGGCACTGTATTCCCATAGATCCGTTTTATCTTTCCTGGAAGGCCAAAGAGTATGACTTTCAAACCCGCTTCATCGAGCTGGCGGGCGAAATCAATACCATCATGCCCTACCACGTGGTAAGCGCCGTAAGCACCGCGCTTAACCGCGAAAAGAAAGCGCTGAATGGCTCGCGCATCCTGGTCCTGGGCGTGGCTTACAAGAAAGATGTGGACGACCTCCGCGAATCCCCTGCCCTGACCATTATTGAGCTGCTGCGTGCGCAGGGCGCTGAAGTGAGCTACCACGACCCATACTTTCCCTCCATTGGCAAAGGCCGGCACTATGATCTGCAGATGCAGTGCGCCCCCCTTCGCGACCTCGGCCAATACGATTGCGTCCTTGTGGTAACCGACCACTCCGACTACGATTACCCTGGCATCGTGAATGAGGCCAAGCTCGTGGTGGATAGCCGTAACGCAACGCGTGGAATCATTTCATCCAAGATCGTGCGCTGCTAAGCAAACTGCTGCTCTCCCCGGCCATCCGCTACAATCCTTTTGCTGGATGTAATCCTGATGCAGAAGACCACAACTCCTCGCGCAATCAAACCGCCGTTGATCCAATATGTGTTGCTGGCGATCATTTGTGTAATGGCAGTGCTTTATCACGTGCGCCTCGCCCAAGACATCCTGCACGGAGAGAGAGTTAACGTTCCCTTCCTGCTTCCTCAGGCCGCCAGCGCTGCCCTGGCCTATGCGGCGCCGGGCGCAGTTGGGTTGCACAGCGGCGACATTCTGGTGGCCATCAACGGACGTCCTTATACAGGAACCGCAGTCTTGGTCGAAGAATCCGCCAAGACACAACCCGGAACTTCACTGGCAATAACGGTCCGATCACCGGGGCCGGGCGCTCCCGGAGAACGTACCGTGCAAGTTCCTGTCACCTGGGGCAAGCCCCGCGCTGCCTTCTTGGGGATCGACGTGGTGGTTGGCTTTGTTATGCCCATCTTCTGTCTTCTGCTGGGAATCTGGGTGGCGGCGGCGCGGCCCAGAGACCCGCTGGCCTGGCTCCTGTTGGCACTCATGCTTAGCCTCCCCCAGGTCTTCGAACTAGCTACAATCGCCGGTTGGGGGCCGGGGATCCGTGAGTTGGCCATGGCCTATCATGCCGTACTGGCAGGCGCCTGGCCGATTTTCATGTATCTCTTTGGACTGTATTTTCCCGAGCCCTTTCCTCCTGCTCCTCGCTGGAGTTTCAGGAACCTGGTCTGGAAGATTTGGCTCTGGATTGGAGTGGTTCCACTCGCGATTTTCGGCTTGGCGGGCGGGACCATCGTCCGAATCGGTGAAATGACCAACTACCAGCTGGTTGCCCCCATCTACCACCTGGCGCTTCCCATCGGTCCATACCTGCAGGTGATGGCCTACATTCTGGTCACCATTTTTTTCGTCGCCATCGGCGCGAAATCCAGCCTGGCGATTTCCGCCGACGCCAAGCGCCGCTTGCGGCTGCTATATCTTGGCAGCGCGCTGGCCATGACTCCTGCGTTGTTGGCTACGATCATAACCGTCATTGAAAAAAAAGCGCAATCTGACATCTTCTCGGGTTGGTTGCTGGTTTTTATCGTCACCATGCTGGCTCTGTTCCCTTTGACCCTGGCCTACGTGATCGTGGTGCAGCGCGCCATGGATGTGCGCATGGTGCTGCGCCAGGGCTTGCAGTATGCGCTGGCGAAAACCGGATTGCGGGTGTTACAGATGGCAGGTACGCTGATGATCGCCATCGTTATCTACCTGATCACCAGGAAAAACCAGAACCAGACGATGACGAGCATTGCGCTGTCAGTTATCGCGTTCTTTGCAATTCGCCGGATTCGACGTGTCGGGGAAAAATTGCGCTTATGGCTCGATCGCCGTTTTTTCCGTGAGGCCTATAACGCTGAACAGATATTGACAGAGTTGAGTGAACAGGTTCGCAGCATGCTGGAGCCACGTTCGCTGCTGGAAAAAGTGGCCACCCAGATCGCCGAGACTTTGCACGTACGCAACATCGCGGTCTTGTTGAGCGGCAGCGAAATTTACCAGCCCGCCTATGCCCTGGGATTTCCCTCCATTCCCCAGGTTGCCTTTCTCGCCTCGACCGCCACGGTCAAGCACATGCGCGAAAACCGGGAGCCGGCGCGCATCTACCTGGAAGACCATAGCTCCTGGATCTACAGTGAACCGCAGGCAACCGAAGAGGAACGTGGCAAGCTGGCTGAGCTGGGCTCGGAATTGCTGCTCCCCCTCCTGGTTCGCGACAAACTTCTCGGATTCATCAGCCTGGGACCTAAACGCTCTGAAGAACCGTATTCCGGCAACGACGTGCGTTTGCTCAAGTCGGTCGCGGCGCAGACCGGGCTGGCGCTTGAAAATGCGAACCTGATGCAGACCATTGCCGACGAGGTAGCACAGCGCGAGCGCATGAATCGCGAGGTGGAAATTGCCCGCGAGGTGCAAGAGCGGCTCTTCCCGCAGAAACTTCCGGCCATCAAAGGACTCGATTATGCCGGCCACTGCCGTCCCGCGCTGGGAGTCGGCGGAGACTATTACGATTTTCTCTCGCTTCCCGAAGGGCACCTCGGCGTAGCCATCGGCGACGTTTCTGGAAAAGGCATTGCCGCTGCCCTGATGATGGCCAGCTTGCAAGCCTCTTTGCGCGGCGAAGCCGCGCGCGCGCCCAAAGACCTGGCCGCCGTGATTGCCAATATCAACCGGCTTGTCTATGAGACTTCTTCGGCGCATCGCTATGCCACATTCTTCTATGGCCAATACGATCCGGTGACTCACCGGTTTGACTACGTCAATGCCGGCCACAATCCCCCCCTGCTTTTGCGCTCCTGGAACGAAAAATGGGAGATATCACGTCTGGACGTGGGCGGCACCGTGGTGGGCCTGCTGGAAAGCTTCCCCTACCAGCAAGGTCAGGTAACACTCGCCCCTGATGACGTTCTGGTTGCTTTTACCGATGGAATCAGCGAAGCGATGAACAGCAACGAAGAAGAATGGGGCGAAAAGAATCTCATTGCGACCATCGAGTGCAACTCCAACTCGAAGCTGCCGGCTGCAGAGCTGCTGAAATGCATCCTGCAAGCTGCTGATGCTTTCGTTGCCGGGGCCCAGCAACATGACGATATGACGCTCGTAGTCCTGCGCGTTCTTCGATGATCAAACTGGGATGAGGATTGCTGCCCTTTTGGAATGGCAAAGCAAGTTGCTGCGCAAAGATTTTAGAAAATCTGCGTTATCCGCATTGATCCGCGGTGGAAATCCCCTCTACAGCGAGTTCATGCTCGCCAAGAATTCACCGTTCGAACGGGTCTTGTTCAGTTTCTCGATGAGCAATTCCATAGCTTCCACGGGCGAGAGCGGATTGAGGACCCTGCGCAACACCCAAATCCGTTGCAGGTCTTCTTTGGAAATAATGAGCTCTTCCTTGCGTGTGCCTGAGCGTTGAATATCAATGGCCGGGAATACGCGCTTGTCGGAGAGTTTGCGGTCCAAAATGACTTCCATGTTGCCGGTGCCCTTGAACTCTTCAAAGATCACGTCATCCATGCGTGAACCGGTTTCAATCAGGGCGGTGGCGATGATAGTCAGCGATCCGCCCTCTTCGATGTTGCGGGCGGCGCCGAAGAAGCGCTTGGGGCGCTGCAGCGCGTTGGAGTCCACGCCGCCGGAGAGAACCTTACCCGAAGGCGGAACAATGGTGTTGTAGGCGCGGGCCAGGCGGGTGATCGAATCGAGTAGGATCACGACATCGCGTTTGTGCTCCACCAGGCGCTTGGCTTTTTCAATCACCATCTCAGCTACCTGCACGTGCCGGGCAGCCGGCTCGTCGAAGGTGGAGGATATGACCTCGCCCTTCACCGAGCGCTGCATGTCCGTGACTTCTTCCGGACGCTCGTCAATCAGCAGCACGATCAGCACAATCTCCGGGTGGTTGGCCGTAATGGAGTTGGCAATGTTCTGCAGGATCATGGTCTTGCCGGCGCGTGGAGGCGAAACAATGAGTCCACGTTGCCCCTTGCCGGCGGGCACAAGCAGGTCCATGACGCGGGCGGTGAAGTTGTCTTTCACCGTCTCCTGCTTGATGCGCTCCTGCGGATAGAGCGGCGTCAGGTTATCGAACAGGATCTTGTTGCGCGCCTCATCGGGCGATTCGAAATTGACCGCCTCGATCTTGACCAGGGCAAAATATTTTTCCCCTTCGTGCGGCGGCCTCACTTGGCCGCTGACGGTGTCGCCGGTCTTGAGGTCGAACTTGCGGATCTGCGAGGGAGAGACGTAGATATCGTCTGGACCGGGCAGATAGTTGTAGTCCGGCGAGCGCAGAAATCCGTAGCCATCGGGCAGAATTTCCAGCACGCCCTCGGCAAAAATGTGGCCTTCTTTTTCGCTCTGTGCCTGGAGGATCTTGAAGATGAGGTCTTGCTTGCGCATACCGCTGGCGCCGGGTAAATCGAGGGAGCGCGCGATACGGGTCAGCTCTGTAATATTTTTTTCTTTCAGTTCCGCTATTGTCATGTTCACCTACGGGGATTGTTTTTGATTTTCAATGAAGGGAGGTAAGGGTTCTTGGGTTTTACTTTATGGCGCCGCCCGTTCCGGGGAGTTAAATTTTAACCTGGATTGAAATGGTTCCCTGGGAACGGGCTAACGGCCTAATTTGCGTGAAGGAGTATTATGCAGCCTGTCGCTGTGATCGCGCAAGTTTATTTTGCAGCAAGCCGGAGACATTCATGACCCTCTCGGGAGAGCTGGCCTTGGAAAAACGTACCAGCACATCGTTCATGGTCTCCTGAATACGGCTGTTCGGCTTGTGAAACTTACGTGTCGCCTGGGCAGCCAGTTGACAGAGTGTATAACGGTTTCTTACCGGGCGCAGTGCGCCAAAAATCAGATCCGATCGCATTTATTCCTCTCCTATCTCTTAAACTAATTCGTTGTAATAAACTAAATTCGTTGTAAGCAGCTTTTTGTAAATTTTTGTTGCAATTTGTTTAATAATAAAGACGGCGGGACAAGTATGCGCGTGACTCCATTCCCGGCTTCCTTAAAATTTATGAAATTACCAGCAGAATAGATGCAAAACTCAGCTTGCAAGTTGCATTATCTTAAAAGACGCATTTTTAAAGACGGCATTTCTTAAAGACGCTTCAGTTCGCCAAAGGTTTGCAGGCAGATCCAAGCCTAGGTCAAAAAAAGCTACTGCTTGCTGCTAAGGTAATAATTACCAGGGGTCCAGTCAAGGTTTTTTTACTCGCGGAGCATGACTTGATGAGCACCTGTTAACTTAAGTTCTACAATTTCTATGACTTAGACGGATTTCGGCCCCCTTGTCAACGAAAGGAACTCATGAAAAAGCTCGCTTTTTTAGCCGTTTTACTGGTAACAAGCTCTGTACTGTTCGCCGCGGATAACAAGGCCAAAATCGAGGTCGAAAAGAAGGCTTTAATCCAGGCGGAGACCGATTTTGAGACCGCCCGCGCCCAAAGAGGACTGGAAGGCTGGCTCTCATTCTTTGCCGAAGATACGGCGAATATTATCCCCGGAAAGCCTATAACGTTCAGCAAAGCGGATATGCGCGAGCAACTGAACAAGACCTGGAACCCTGACATCACCTTGAAATGGCAGCCCGTCAAAGTGGATGTGGCCGCCTCTGGCGATCTAGCCTATACCATCGGTACCTGGCAACTCACCGGCAAAAACCGCAAAGGTGAAGCTATTTCCCTGACAGGCAAATACGTAACGGTATGGAAAAAACAGGCGGACGGCACCTGGAAAGTCGCAGCCGACATAGGAAATGAAGATTAACCGTCTGACTTGTTCATGGGATGAAACTATGAAAAGTTTGTATCCGGAGTGAAATCTGCGGCATCTCTAACTGGTGTGGGAAAAGGTGATTTCGGAATTGCCCACCCCCGCAGCACGGTTGCTAAACTCAAGGGTTTTCTAAACCATTGATAAACATTGGGAAATTCATTGACAAAGCCACCTGATGCTGTAAAAATTGGAACTTCATGTTAGGCACCTGCCAGATCGCTATGTGTTGTTGTCACGGCTGCAGCATTTGTTGCTGTGGTTGTACAAGCGCATCCCGTCTGGCGAGCCTGATGATCTGAACTAAATAGTTTTATAAATACCAGGATCAGAACCCACTCACCAGATACAGTGAGTGGGTTTTTACTTTTACGACAGAAATTCATGGGTAAAGCCATGAAAGAGACTAAGGCGCAGAAAGCATCAAGATGTCATTGTTTCCACTATTTTTGAAACTGCAAGGCCAACCGGTTCTCGTGATCGGTGGCGGTGAGATTGCCGAAGGCAAGATTGGCAGCCTTTTGCTCACCGGCGCGTCGGTGCACGTAGTTGCGCACGAGGCGACGCCCGCAATCCGTAGCTGGGCACAGGAAAAAAGAATCCAGTGGCATCAGCGCAACTTTGCGCACGAGGATGTTAAGGGCAAACAGTTGATCATTGCCGCCACTTCTTCGGCTGACGTCAATCATGCGGTGTATGGCGAAGCGCGCCACCACGGAGTGCTTTGCAATGTAGTAGATGATCCCGCTTACTGCGACTTTTATTTTCCAGCAGTGGTGCGGCGTGGCGATCTGCAGATCGCCATCTCGACCGGCGGCCAGAGTCCTGCTCTGGCGCAGCAACTGCGCCAGCACCTGGAAAATCAGTTCGGCCCGGAATATGCAGAGCTTGTCAGCGAGCTGGGGCAGCAGCGACGTTTGGTTTTGGCCACTCAGCCCGCCGGCGATGCACGCAAAAAACTTTTGCATGAACTGGCGCAACAGGGTCTTGAGTTGGCGTCCTCGGGAAATGAACAAACAACAGTCATCCGTGAAGAAAACCAAATAAGCAGCGGCCGCAAAAATGTTTATCTGGTGGGAGCTGGTCCCGGTGATCCGGAACTGCTGACCGTGAAGGCGCACAAGCTGCTGCGCTCTGCAGACGTGATTCTGCATGACGAACTGGTTTCAGAGGAGATTCTGCAACTGGCCCGTCCCGATGCCACTCTGATCAATGTGGGCAAGCGGCACGGCGAAAAACGGGTGACGCAAGAACAGATTCATACCTTGCTGCTTCATTTTGGCTCACAGAAATTGATTGTGGTGCGCTTGAAGGGCGGCGATCCACTGATCTTTGGGCGCGCTGCCGAAGAGATGCAGGCTCTGGAAGCCGCAGGCATTGACTTTGAAATTGTTCCAGGAATCACGGCCGCCTTAGCGGCGGCGGCAGCGGCGCAGGTTTCATTGACCGATCGCCGCACCGCCTCCACCGTGGTCTTTACTACCTCTCATCATTGCGCCGGGAAAGAGAATACCGACTGGCTCAAGATGGCGCGCCACGACGCAACCCTCGCCATCTATATGCCGGGTTCTGATTATGAAAGCCTCGCACAGGAGTTGGAGGCCGCCGGGTTTCCCGGAGAAACTCCGTGTCTGATCGTCTCCGGTGCTGCCACGCACGCGCAGCAAGCGCGCCGGACAACCCTCTCGCACCTGGCCGCTCTGTCTCCATTACCCGCGCCTTCGCTGGTGCTGGTAGGCGAGGCCCTGGCGCACAGGCGTCAGGAAACTAGCGCAGATTTAGAAGATATCTCTTCCGCTCAAGCCGTCGAAGCGGAGGAAGAAACATTTCGGGCCGAGTCGGGAGACTAATGACACCATGAACGAACATACCTTGTTGATTCAAGCCTTAGCGGAAGGTTGGAGCGCAGAAGAAGCGCTGGAGTGGGCCTCTGAAAAATTTCCCTACAACGACGTGGCTATCGCATCCAGCCTCGGTATGGAAGACATGGTATTGATCGACATGGCCTCGCGGCTGAAAAAGCCCATTCCTGTCTTCACGCTGGATACCGATTTCCTCTTTCCTGAAACTTACCAGCTTATCGAGACGGTGGAGAAGAAATACGGCCTGGTAGTAGAAAGACTGCGACCCGAGCTCACGCCTGAAGAGCAAGCACACGTGCATGGAGAAGCCCTTTGGGGCCGCCAGCCAGATCAGTGTTGCCACATCCGCAAAGTCGAGCCGCTGACAAAGAAGCTGTCTGGGCTGAGCGCCTGGGTCACGGGCATTCGGCGCAAACAATCCCCTTCCCGCGCTGGAACCCGCAAGGTGGAGTGGGATGCAAAGTTCAACCTGATCAAAGTCAATCCTTTGGCGGAGTGGAGCACGCGCGATGTGTGGGAATATCTGCAAAAACACAATGTTCCCTACAATCCGCTGCATGACAAGAACTATCCCAGCATTGGCTGCACGCATTGCACTCGTCCTATTCAGCCGGGCCAGCCTGAGCGGGCGGGCCGCTGGAGTGGATTCACAAAAACAGAATGCGGACTGCATGGTTAGAGGAGGCAAAACGATGACAATCATTAAACCCATACTCGAATTTGGCTTGCTCAATGCAATCGTGCTCGTCTCCGGCCTGCTGGTTCTGGTGGCCGCCGCCGTTGCCGAGTGGCGCATGCCGCAGCAATAAGTGAAATGCAGTAACACGTAAAATCAGGATCGAAGGGAATCAATGCAATACAACCTCAGTTATCTGCGCACGCTGGAAGCCGAGAGCATCCACATTATGCGCGAGGTCGCCTCTGAGTTTCAGCGGCCGGTGATGCTGTACTCCATCGGCAAGGATTCCTCCGTGATGCTGCGGCTGGCGCAAAAAGCCTTTCATCCCGAACCCATTCCCTTCCCGCTGCTGCACATTGATACCAGCTACAAATTCAAGGAGATGATTGAATTCCGCGATGCCCAGGCGCAAAAGCTCGGAGTGAAGCTGATTGTACACACCAACCAGCGCGCACTCGATGAAGGCGCAACTCCCTTCCGTCTGGGGACGCAGCGCTGTTGCGAGTTGCTGAAGACCACCGCCCTGCTCGATGCCCTTCGTGCCGGTGGCTTCGACGCTGCATTTGGCGGGGCACGGCGTGACGAAGAACGCTCCCGTGCCAAAGAAAGGGTTTATTCCTTCCGCGATGAGAACGGACAGTGGGAGCCCAGAAGCCAGCGTCCTGAGTTGTGGAATCTGTTTAACAGCCGGGTAAAGCCGGGTGAGAGCATCCGCGTCTTCCCCTTGTCGAACTGGACTGAACTCGATATCTGGCTCTATATCCACTTGGAAAAAATTCCCGTCGTGCCGTTGTACTTCGCAAAGGAGCGCGAGATGCTGGTGCGCGGTGCCTCGCTGGTTCCGGTCGAGCAGCCTTTTATTCCGCGTCTGGCGAACGAGCATCCCCAGTTTGTGCGCTGCCGCATGAGGTCGCTGGGTTGCAGTCCCTGCACCGGCGCCATACGTTCGGAAGCTGATACCGTGCCGAAAATCATGGAAGAGCTGGTTTCGTTCCGCCGCTCCGAGCGCGAGAACCGCGCCATTGATCATGACCTGGATGGCTCGATGGAAATCAAAAAACGGGCAGGATACTTTTGATGCCCACCCTACCTTTACAAGAAACCGACCTCACCACGCTCGAGAGTTTTTTTCAGCAGGAGCTGGATAAAGACCTGCTGCGCCTGGTGACCGCGGGAAGTGTAGATGACGGCAAATCTACCTTGATTGGCAGGCTTCTGTACGACTCGCAGAGCGTTTATGAGGACCAGTTGCATGCCGTCCATCGCGCCTCGCAAACCCGCAACAACGGAAACCTCGATCTCTCGTTGCTGACCGACGGGCTGCGCGCAGAACGCGAGCAAGGCATCACCATTGATGTCGCCTATCGTTACTTCACCACGCACAAGCGGAAGTTCATTCTTGCCGATACCCCCGGACACGTGCAGTACACGCGCAACATGGCCACCGGCGCCTCGAACGCAGACCTGGCCATCGTTCTGCTCGATGCCCGCCGCGGCATTCAGGAACAATCGCGCCGCCACGCTTACATCGCTTCCCTGCTTGGGATCACACACCTGGTGGTTGCGGTCAACAAAATGGACCAGGTTTCTTACAAAGAAGATGTATTCCAGCAAATCCAGCGCGAGTTCTCTGAATTTCTCGATCAACTTTCATTCCACGAGATTTATTGGCTCCCCATGAGCGCGTTGGAGGGCGACAACGTGGTTGAGCGCGGCCAAAACATGCCCTGGTTCGACGGCCGGCCCTTGCTCGAATATCTCGAGAACGTTAAGGTTCCCAGTGCAAAGACCAGATCGCCATTCCGCTTTGCAGTGCAGCGTGTGGTGAGGCCTCATCAGGATTTTCGCGGCTACAGCGGAGAAATTTCTTCCGGCGTAATCCATGTGGGCAGCCCGGTCAAAGTGCTTCCCGCCGGCCCCGTGACCATCGTAAAAAGCATCCACACGTATGAGGGCGAGCAGAACTTCGCCTTCGCGCCCATGTCGGTCACGCTTAGCCTGCAGGATGAAATTGATATCAGCCGAGGCGATCTTATCTGCTCGGCAGAGGCGCCACCGCTGGTTTCGCGCTCTTTCGTCGCCACCGTGATTTGGTTCGATGAGCGTCCGCTTCAGCTCTCACGTAAATACCTGCTGAAGCACATGACTCAATTTACCCGGGCTGAAGTTAAAGCCCTGCAACATCGAGTCAACATCCAGAGCTTTTCTCCGGAACCGTGCGAAAGCCTGAAGATGAACGAAATCGGTGTGGCCGAGATCGAAGCCTCGCAGGAAATTTTCTTTGATCCGTATCGCGAAAACCGCTATGCGGGAAGCGCGATCTTGATTGATCCCGAGACCAACTTCACCGTGGGCGCGCTCATTATGCTGGGAGCCTCCGGCAAACAGCAAATTGCGCATCCTACGCAGGAGAAAGGCAAGTGGGCCCCTCTCACCGCCGACGAGCGTGTCTCCCGCTTCGGACACCGGCCTGCAGTGCTAGCCCTGGCGGGCAGGGAGAAGCTGGTTCAGCACCTGGAGCGCAGGCTCTTTGAGCAGGGCGCGCAGGTTGCGATCTTAAAGCGTTGGAACGAAGATGCCGCCGCTGTTCTGCGAGAAGCGGGAGTCATTGTCCTCGCGCTGGATGCCGCCGCCAAAGCGACAGTCTCTCTGCCGCCTTTGCCCCAGGAAGATGAACAGGCGGTGGACAAGGTTCTCGATGTATTGCTGGCCGCAAATGTTCTGCTGCGGATTTAGTTTTTGAATGATTGAGTGTCGGGTCATTATATTGGTCGCTGCATTGGTGATGTCCCAATCCAAGCCTAATGTGATGCAAGGCCAATCCCCCAACCCCTGTCATCCTGAGCGGAGTCCGCGCGACGTAGGAGCGCGGACGGAGTCGAAGGACCCCGATAATTTATCGCTCACCATGCAGCGTCAAGGCATTCCCACGAGTACGTTCACATCTTCCCGATGCTGACCGAAGCAGTGCATGCCATCAGCTGCAGTTGGATTTGACTGAATGAATTCCAGCTATAGGAAATCATTAATGCAACTGTCAATAGCCTCTAGCTGTTTCTGAGTTTGCAGTCAGCACTTTGAATTCAGTCCCAGAGATGGGCTCAACGCGGCTCAAATCGTAAATCGTAATTCGTAAATCGAAAACTCACGGCGTTACCCGCTCAACTTTATACTTCTTGTCCTGTAGAATCTTGACCACGCCTTTATCCCCGATAAGGTGTCCGGAGCCGACCACCACAAAACATTGCTCCTTGCCCTTCAGGTAATCTTCCACCCGTTCGGCCATGCGAACATTACGGTCTTCAATCAATCTCTTATAAAACGTTCTAGGCTCAAATTGTGTCTCGAGCATAGTTCGCATTTTGCCGTCATCCCCGGCAACGTAGGCTGCCAGTACGTTCTGCGTCCACTCCTTCACCGAATTCACGTCTTTGAGGGACGAAGCCAAAAACTGCTCCTGTTCCTGCTCCGAGGAAGAAGAAAAGATTGAAATCTGGAAGTCGGCCGTCTCCAGCTCATCAATGCGCTGCGCCGCGCTAACTTCATTCAGAAAGTGCTCGTCAACTCCCAGGTGGAAGTCCTCGCCCGCCTGTTGGAAGGCGATAACTGCGCTGGTCAGGGCCGCAAGCCAGGGCTTAAGGTTTTCTAATGTCTCCCGTGGTACGCCGTGTTTGTTGCAGAAATCGTCCAAAGCATCGGAGGTCGGCTTGGAGATGTGTTTGGAAAGCGAGTCCCCCTCGCCATAGACTCCCAGCTCTTGGGTCAGTTTGTCGCTCTTGGCAGAATCAATATTCTTGACATTGACCTCCACCACCAAAACTTTGGAGGCCGCGAAAGCCGATTCCATGGCGTCCGGCAAGGGATAGAGTTCGGGAGTGGCCACGTGCACAGACCCAACCAGGTACACAGTCGTAGTCGGGGAGGTGACCTTCCACATGAGGAAGCGCCGCGAGCCGGCTTGCGCTGGCTTTGCTCCGCCCGTTGCTGCACCCTGAGCGTGCGCCTGGCACGCCACCAAAGCCATCAACAATGTGAAAAGACAAACTGATTTCCTGCGGAGCTTTTGCAGCATGTGGGTTTTCATAGGCACTGGGGTATTCCAACAAATTATAGACGTTCGTAGCGCATGGCTGTATGCTTCGAAAAATGTGCTTCTTGCGGAAAAACTCTTGATGGATATGAAGACGTCTCAGGGTATGACCCGTTCCACGTGATAGTTCCTGGCTTCAAGCAGCTTAACCACACCTTGATTGCCCACCAGGTGCCCGGCGCCGACCACAACGAAGCACTGCTCTTTTCCCTTGAGGTAATTCTCAACGTGCTCCGCCATACGGAGGTTGCGATCTTCGATTAGTTTCTTATAAAACGACTTCGGCTCAGATTCCTGTTGCAACATCTCTTCAATTTTTCCGGTATCTCCGGCGATGTAGGCCTCCTGCAGCTTCTGGATAGACTCCTTGCTGTTTTCCGCCTGCTTAAGTGTGGAAGCTAATAATTCCTGCTGCTCCTGCTCGGAAGCGGAAGCGAAAACCGACAACTGGAATTCGACGCTTTCCAGCTCTTCAATGCGCTGTGGCGGTTTTACCTCGTCCAGAAAGTGCAGATCAATCCCCAGCTTGTGGGTTTCTTCACCTTGCTCGACCGAGAGGGCGGTTACGGTCATTGCCACAAGCCATGGCTTGAACAACTCCATCGCCTCCCGCGGCATACCATTCTTACTGCAAAACTCGTCCAAAGCGTCGGAAGTCTGCTTGGAGATGTGTTTGGAAAGCGAATCACCGTCCTCATACATTCCTTGTCCTTGTGCGAGTTCGAGAGTACTGGATGAATCGACATTCTTAATGTTGATCTCTACTGCCAGCACTTTCGAGGCAGCGAACGCGGATTCCATCGCCGCAGGCAGTGGATACAAGTCAGGCGTGCCCACGTGAACCGACCCCAACAGGTATACGGTCGTGGTTGAGGATGTGACCTTCCACATGAGGAAACGTCGCGGGCTCGATTGTTCGGTGGCTGGATTCGCGGCTGCGAGGGCATATCCCTGGCACGCCACCAAAGCCATCAGGAACGTGAAGAAACGAACCGACTTCCTGCGAAACCATTCCAGCATGTGCGTTTTCATAGAGGTGTAAGTGCTCACACAAATTATAGACGTTCTGCGCGCAGGCCAGTTTCGCCGTAAGCGATTTGCTATGGCTTGTTAAGTCTTGCCGTATCTCGTTCTTGCCCATGCCCCAGCGCCGTTAGGCGCGGCATGAGTTAGTCCAGCCGTGGAAGCGCTGGGTAAGAGTAGAGAAACAAGGCAAGCCCTGGAAGGGCGGCACATTGAATCCACGTGAATCCGCTAGCTTTTCTTTGTGTCCTTTGTGTGTATCCTTCGTGCCCTTTGTGGTTAAGTTTTTTATCCCCCTGCCGCTCTATGTCGTCCTTTGCCGTCGAACGCCTCAGCAGCAAACCAACCCCAGCATGGCATACTGCCGCCGTAGGAGAAGAACATCATGCATAAGCTCATTTTCTGTCTGCTACTGGCGATTGCTCCTGTAGCTTTCAGCCAGGAAAGTTCCACAGTGCAGCCGTCATCCCCACCTGCCACGTCCTCGACTTCTTCACCTCCATCTCCTGCACCTCTATCCAAGAAAGACCTGATGGCGAGAGACAAGATTTTTTTCGTAACTTCCGACACGTTTTATGTCAAGAAAGAGGAACTTGAGAAAGGATTGTTGAATCGCGAAGAATTTGAAAAGTGGGGCCTTCTGGTTACGCACAATCAGCGTGATGCCGACGCAATTCTTTACGTGAGGCGCGCGGCCTTTCAAAACAATTTTCCTTATACCGTTACCGATCGCCAAACCGGAATTGTCATCATGGGCGGAGAGGTCAATTCATTGTTCGGCACGGTGCCGGGCAAGATTGCCGGGGACATCGTGAACAAGTTAAGGCCCATCTACGAACCCAAACCCAATACCGCTAAACCCTCGACGCCATAGCCGAAGCATCCTCCAGGTTTCTACGCCGAGTGGTCCCATTGTGGTATCAAACTCTTAACTCCTGAGAAAACGCAGGTTATCATTGTCCCTGGAAGTGTATCCAGCATCCCAGGATGCAGAGCTAAGATTAGAAAAAAGCCCTATAAGTTCTTTGAAAATTTAAGCCGGATGCGGATCGTAATGTCCGCTTAACAGCCTCTCAGGTCACGGCTCCGCCTCGTTCAGTGTTTACGGATATATAACCAATTCGCTTATATCCAACACAAGCTGCTGGTCGTTGAATCCCCTCTGTAAAAAATTGAAAGTCAAAGAGTTAGAGCTGCGGACACTATTTGAGCAAGTGGAGTGGGGGCGCCTGGTTTTATAAGGGGCCGAAGATAACTAGAAGATAACTAAAGGGCGAAGGACTCCTTCTACCCAAAACGTCCCTTGTCGAGTGTCGTGTACTGAAATCGCCTCCCCTTGCCAGCAAGGGGAGGGGGGCGCCTGAAATTCCAGTCGCGTCCATTCGCGGCGAGCTTTCTGGGAACTGTTTCCCTACGCTCTGGTGGGTTAGCATTTACGGATACGATTTTGCTTGTCAGTTCACCAAGCTAATAAGGATAATTCTGGCCTCGGCCGGAGGTTCCCCCTGACCAGACCGACCAAATCGAAACTTTTTGCATTTGATCTCCGCACTACCACGTCTATCTTCATTGCCTTGTTCGGCTTACTATGGTTGCTGATAGAGCGGAACGTACTTATCGCAATCGACACTGCATGGGTATTTACTTTGCTGATTTTTGCTTATATGGCGTGTTGCGTCCTGGTCATACGGAACCGGAGAAAAAAACGATGAAACCCAGGCTGCTTGCGCGTAGCGTTCTTATCATGTTGCTGATGTTTTCGCCCGTCGGGACACAGGCACAGGAGCCTTCAGCTTTGAAGGCATTTCCGAATACGATGGCCGGTTTTATAAAGGCATGCCTTGACCTCAATGGATTAAAAACGCAATTCATCCATAAACTTGCCAAAGATCAAATACTCGACGTGCTCCATGGAGTGCATTCCGATCTGGAATCGCTGCGGTCTGAGAAACTGCGGCTGAAGAAGAGAATTCAACAACACGAAATTCAACAGTCTGAAATCAATAGCGAGATCACAAATATCGAGGTGACGGTGCGCCAGCTTGAATCTAAATTGGTCAGATTTGGGAATGAAATTGAAGTGGTATCAAGCCCGGAGGCCTCCCGCTTTCGGTCCGACGCCGATGACTATCTCAACTCCAAGATGGACGATCTGGAACATCTCCGCCAGTTTAACAATCCACAAAACCCGCAAGATACGGTCCAGGCATTAAATCGCATTGATGCTTCCCTGACTGAGCTGGAGCAGGCAAGCAAGGCTACAGAGTGCATCATCAAGTTAGTGCAGGATAATAAGCGGTGTAAAGATTCTACTTTCAAGCCATAAGACACTTACCTGGAATACTCCTTTCAATTTCGCTGCAAAACAAAAAAGCCCTCGCTGATGCGAGGGCTTCGGTTTGCAACAATTTCTGAAGCTGTTTCTAATACGGAGCGGTGAAGACGGCATTCTGCATAGTAATGTAGAGGTTCCCGTTCACAGAAGGATCAGCGGCAATTCCATGAACAATACTCAGACGGCCCGGCAACGGGCCACCAGGATTTCCGGTTGGCACGGTTGGGGTGCCAATGATCGTGACCACCACGCCTGCAGGTGAAATCCTGCGGATGGTGTAATTGTTGACATCGGCGACATAGATGTTGCCGGAAGGATCTACGGCCACAGCACCGGGGTTATTGAACCTTGCTGCACCGCCTGTACCATCGGTGCTGCCGCGCAGACCAGCGGCACCTGCCAGGGTACTCACCACCCCTGCAGGCGTGGTGATCTTGCGTATCGTGTGGTTGCCGCTATCGCCGACATAAAGGTTCCCGGAGGCATCTATGGCCAGGCCCGTGGGGAAGTTGAAATGAGCCGGGCTGTCACCTTTGCCGGGCGCACCAGCAACTCCCGCCAGCGTGCTCACTACACCCGCAGGCGTGATCATACGAATGGTGTCATTGTTGGTATCGGTGACGTAGACGTTTCCTGAACTATCCACGGCGATGCCTTGCGGTCCGTCGAAGAGAGCGCCGGGGCTGTCATTGCTGCCATTCGTGCCAGGAGTGCCAGCCAGGATGGTCAGCACGCCTGCTGGTGTGATCTCGTCTATCGTGTCATTGTTGGTGTCGGCTACGTAGACGTTTCCTGCGGTGTCCACGGCCACACTATACGGTCCGTTGAACTGCGCGGGCAGACCGGTGCTGTTGTCTATCAGGGTGGTCACTACGGCAGCAGGTATAGTCGCTTTGCGGACGATGTTGTTGTTGGTATCCGCCACAAAAAGGTTCTGCGCAGTATCCACGGCCAGGCCACGAGGTAAGCTGAAACTCGCAGAGGCACCTGTGCCATCTGAATTTCCAGGAACGGATGGCACACCTGCAAAAACAGACAGAGTGCCGGCCAGAACTCGCACCTGGGCGGTGGCGCTCTTTCCGTCAACATTGGTCACCGTAAGTGTGAAGGTGGTGCTGGCACTTAGATTCCCCGAAGGTAGCGGAGTTCCGCTGACGATCGTCCCAACACCGTGGTCAACCGTTGCGGTTCCGCCACCCGCTCCCGGGTCGAAGACTGCCGTGAGCATGACGCTGCCATTCGGACCAACGCTGGGACGGTCTGAGCTGAAGCTGGTGATCGTCGGTACAACAAGCACCGAGAATGTGACCGTAGTCTGAGCTGTAGCCGTGGCCGTAAACGAACCTACGGTATTGTTGGCCGTGAGTGTGTATGTGGTCGTAGTGGTGGGACTCACGCTTACGCTGGGTTTCGTAGTGACATCGCCAATTCCGTTGTCAATACTCAGGCTCGTTGCCCCGCTTACAGCCCAGCTCAGAGTGCTGCTCTGTCCGTTGCTGATTGTCGAAGGAGTAGCAGCGAAATTCGTGATGACGGGCGTGGGCACCACGGTGACGGTCACCAAGGCAATGACAGCCGCAGTAGAAGGACCATTCCCCGTGGCGTTAGTGGCTACAAGCTGATAGGTCGTGGTCGCCGAAGGGCTGACCGTGACGCTATTGGTGCCGGTGACATCTCCAACGCCGTTGTTGATGGTGAGGCCCGTAGCTCCAGTTACTGACCAGCTCAAGGTGGTGCTCTGCCGGTCGCTGATGACCGGAGGGTTGGCGGTGAAACTGTTGATGACTGGTTTGTCTACCACGGTCACCGATATTGTGGCGGTAGTGCTCTTCCCAGCCTGGTTGGTAGCTGTGAGAGTGTAGGTAGTCGTCGCCGTGGGAGTGACTGCGACAGAGGTGGAACTCAAGGGCACAGTATTGGAGCCTGTAAGCGTTCCGTTTCCGTAGCTGATGTTCATGCTCGTCACCCCACTCACAGACCAGCTCAAGACGCTGCTCTGCCCGCTGGTAATGGTTGCAGGAGTAGCAGTGAAACTCGCGATGCTGGGGTCCTGCATGAGACTACTTCCGGTGGGGTTTCCGGCTGTTCCACAGCCCAGGCTCATGGCCAGCAGCAACGCTGAAAAAACAGCGCATACCGCTCGAGTGATCAAAAAAGGTAGACTGCGAACCGGTCTGGCCGGAAGAGAACATGAATTCATGACGGATCTGGATTTCATTAATTGCTCCGGGGGAAAAGTATGTGGCTCAGGGTGTCGCTGACTGCGCGAAATCGTAGGGATACTGTCAATTAGAACTGTAGCTTCAAACCAAATTGCAGCGTACGAGGACGGTGGGCCTCCACTGGATGAAGAAATCCGTTACCAGCAAGGCAGCCGGGCGCGCCGGCGGAGAAGGTCGTTGTGTCGTAGCAACTAATTGTGTTGCTTGCGGTATTACCCTTGATCGGGTCGTAAGTGATGAACTGCGTCTGGTTGAAGATGTTGAAGGCCTCGGCCCGGAACTGCAATGTGCGCTGCTCGCCGCCGATGTTGAAGTTCTTGAGCAGGGACATGTCGAAGTTGGTACGGCCCGGGTTGTTCAGAAAGTTGCGGCCGGCATTGCCCTGGGTCAGGCCTCGGGGAGCTACAAACATGCAGGGGTTGGCCAGCAGCGGACCGACGGTCCCCTTACTGCTGTTCGCGGTGTTGCAGTTAGAGCCGCTCGCGAGGTCGGGATACGAATCAGCACCCAAACCGAGAGCAAAGCCAGCGTTGTCGAGCTGCGAAATGCCCGTGCTGCTGGCCCCGTTGACAACGCTGAATGGCGTACCCGACTGGTAAGTAGTAATGCCTTGGACTGCCCAGCCGTCTAGCAGAGTACGAGTCAGCTTCGACGGACCACCGTACGGTGGCAGATCCGGAGCGGAGGGGCAGTCCTGGCAGTGCGCGTAAGACCGCAGATGTTCTACCAATCGCAGCATCGGCAATTGGTAGAGATAAGTGATGTTCAGCAGATGGCGCTGATCAAAGTCGGAGCTGGCGCGGTTCGCAGCCAGGTCGAAGGCATCAACGAAGTTGGATTCGAAACGATCGGAGGCTGAATCCAGCGAGTGCCCGTAGGTATAGGAGATGCCCAGATCCAACGGTCCGTGGTTGTGGCGCAGGGTGAACTGCATGGAATGATAAACGGAGCTGGCAACGTTTTCGATCGCGGTGATACCGCCAATGCCCTGATACGGACGCAGCAAATTGAGGGAGAAATTGATGCTGTTGAATCCGGGCGGGGCCGGAGTGCCATCACAGGCGGCGATCAAAGCCAGTACGGCGATGGGATTGTCTTTGTAGTAGAGCTTGGAACCGTTGGAGAGCGTGAAAAAGCCCAAGGGGTCGTAAGGATTGCTAAGAGGAATTTGATTGGAAGCACAGAGATGGCTGGTGAGGGGCTCGCCTGGGCCGAAGGGATTATTTGCGTCAGAAACCGGTCTAAGTTGATTGCGTTGCATGGCGACCGCCAGATGGGTTCCCTTGCTGCCCACGTAAGAGACGGTTATCGCTGTGTCTTTAGCGATTTCCTGTTGCACGCCAAAACTCCATTGCTGCACGTATGGCCACACTGTCTTGGCCGGGATGGAAATCACATTCAGTGGATACGCATAGGGGACCTCAGCCTTAGGATTGCCAGTGTAATACCCTATCTGCTGATAACTTAGAGGGTTGTCTTCCTGCATGCTCAGAACCTGCGGCGGGTTCCCCATCAGCGATCCTGCGTTGGCCTCGCTGCCCGTGCCGTGTTCAAAGAACACACCGTAACCGCCACGGATGGAGATCTTTCCCTGGCCAGTGGGGTCCCAGGCGAAGCCGATACGCGGAGCTGGATTGAAGACATGCGAGCTTTGGCAACTGGCGGGAACGCCGTTCTTGCCGCATGCCACCAGACCGTTGGTCATGACCGCATTGAGATTATTAACATCGAGAGGAAGAGGAGACGGTGCAAGGGGATTTGTGACGTTCTTTAAATATCCATGCTGGTAGTCAACGACGAGGTTGGCTTTGGCCATCAATGTAGGGTCGTAAGCGCTGGCTTGCCAGTTATACAAGGCGCCGCCTTCGGGCTGCCAGTTGCCGAACAGGCTGACCCTCATGCCCAAATTGACAACCAGACGGGGGGTGACATGCCAGTCGTCTTGCACGTAGGGCTCAATGATCCAGTAGCGGACCCTGTAGCTGCTTTGGGCGCTATCCTGCTGGTAAGACAGAATCTGGCCTCCTGACGGCAAGAGCGTAGCCGAGCCAAAGTTGTAAAGAAAGTCTGCAAAGGCATTATCGCTGGTGTGAATGCTGCCAATGTTTTTAAAGGTCAGCACTCCCTGCGTGTCGCCGCTATTGGCCCCGTTGGCCGCGTTGATCTCATGGCGCCGGGCCTTGATGTACTGCACTCCGACTTGCAGGGTGTGTTTGCCGATGACCTTGTTGATACTGTCGAGAAACTCTATCGTGCCGCGCCGGTGAGACCAGGGCATGTAGGCAGTATCCACGGTAAGCCCGGTCCCGCCATAAATGGCATTGTTTCCGCCGATGACAATCGCAGGAAGCTTCCCTCCAAATCCGTTGTTAAACAGACGTCCCATGGGGAACTGCAGGGCATCAAGCGGCGAACGGTCCAAGGAAACACCGGCGCCGGGCTGATCGGCAAGATTGATGTTCTGCACAGTGATGCCGAAGGAAAATGTATTCAGGAAGGTCGGAGAAATCATCGTGGTCACATGTACAGACCCACTCGTACCGGGACCGATGAAGCGATTGAGCACGGAGGGAAAGCTGTTGGGCTGATTTTCCCATTGCGGGACGGCGGTGGAGGTCTCCCAGTGGTCGTGTATGCCGGTCAAAGACAGCTGGGTTTTGGAGCCGAAGTTGTGATCAATTCGCAGCAGATCTTCCCGCCAGGAGGTGCTGGGTGAAACTGCCGTGACATAGCAATGCTGCTGATTGTCATCAGGGTTTGCCTTGAAGTTACAACCCACGGCCGAATTCGCTCGCGGGACCAGGCCGGCTTTCAGAAGCGTTGAGGCAACCGGATCAATGAGAAACCGGTTATCTGTAAAAGTTCGCCGCTGGTTTGAAGTCCCCTGCGAAGGACAGTCGGGAAATTTTGAGCGATCAAAATCCACAGTTTCGCCAGCGTTCACAATAGCAGGACACACGTCGCTGAAATCGGCAACGCTGCTGTAGCTCTGGGTCACAGGGTTCCAGCCACGCTCGGCATCGGAAGGAACCGCCTGGTTGAATTCGTAGGGGCTCTTCTCCTGGCGAAATTCTTCGGAGACAAAGAAGAACGTCTTGTTCTTATTGGTGTTGTACACATGCGGGATGAAAAGAGGCCCACCTACTGTGAAGCCATAATCATTTCTGCGGTACAGTGGGGCCTTGCCGGGCGCATCGAAATAATTGCGCGAGTTGAATGCCTCGTTGCGCAGAAACTCATAGGCGTTTCCATGAAACCGCGGACCGCCAGACTTGGGGGTAACCAGGGTTGTACCAGAGGCGCTGCGTCCGTATTCCGCGCCGTAATTAGAGGTCAGGACCTTCAATTCCTGGATGGCATCCAAACTGGGGTAGACAAGCAGGGTGCTATGCCCGTGGCTGGCGGCAATATCAGTGTTCAACACATCGGTGCCATCCACACTGAAAGTGTTGTATTCGGTGCGGCCGCCATTGACACTGTATTTGGCGCTCCCTACTACACCCACCTTGGCTTCATCCTGCCCGGTCTGGTTGCTCACCCCAGGAGCTAGAGCGATCAAGGTTGAGAAGTTGCGACCGTTCAAGGCAATCGACACGATTTGCTTCTGAGTCAGCGTACCCGAGACCTCGGCGTTCTCGGTTTCCACCTGCGTGGCCCGCTGACCTTCGACGTTCACCTCGGTCGAGCTACCGGCGGCCTGCAGCGGGGCGTCAAGAGAGACACTTTCCCCAGAGGTCATGTTAAGCCCTTCGGTCTTGAACTCCGCGAAGCCCTTGGCTGTGACCGAGACGTTGTACTGGCCGGGAGCTAATCCGGTAATCCGGTACTTACCTTCGCCGTTTGTGACAGCGGTCTTGGATTCGCCGGCGGCGTTCCGCACGGTTACAGTGGCCCCTACCACTACCGCGCCGGAGGCGTCAGTAACAGTCCCTTCCAAAGCGGTCGTGCCGCTCGAGACGGCAGCGGTTGCCGTTTCGTTCTGGGAACTCGGACTGGAGGCGTTCTGTGCCTGACACAAGGTGGCAAGCAGGACGAATATGAGCAATGCAATTGAAATGTTTCGCATTAGTTTCCTTTTTTGGGAGGTTATCTTCTGGACATTGCGATGGCTGGAATCCGGACACTACTGAGTGCGTTTCGTTAAGCCCAATCTCTACTGGGCGGGCTTGGTTCGCGCCGCTGCTTCCTTGGATTCGGGCTTGGTATCTTTTTGGGACTGGAGTTCGGTGGCAATCCACACGAACAGGTTGCCGTCGGCAACCGCGCTGTGGAACTGCAGCATATTGTGATACTCGATGACCTTTGCCGTCGAAGGCGCGGCGGCCTTAAGCTTGCCTACAGCGTCGGTGGGCTCACCATTTGGCTCCACGAACTGGATGCGGATGCTGCGGGATTTCAGTTCCGGCAGAAAGCGAACCGGTTCCAGGGGCTCCAACTGTTTGAGAAAATCTGGCTTCAAATAATCTGCACGAGCCTCCTTCTGTAGTACGTCGGTCTTGGCCAGCCAGTCGGGCCAGTCTCCCCAAGGATCAAGCAGGTCGAGCGCCTTGAGGCGGGGGTCTGCGGCAGCAGCGAGAATGGCAATGGCGCCGCCGGAGCCTTGTCCGAAGATGCCAACCCGGCTTATATCAAGGTCGCCCCTGGAATCAAGATAGTTCAGGACCATTTGTACGTCATGCACGGTCGAGGCCAGCGCTTCAGGAAGCTCGCTGACGAACCACTGCCTGGGTGGGTGATGTTCAGCGCGGTGTCCGGTAAACGCCGACACAAAACCTATGGCCGCGGCACCGTTCTGGGTCACACGCTGGCAATAGCCGTCATTCTTGAAGCGGTCAGTCTCGCTGGGGAAACCATAGAGATAGAGCACGACCGGCGGATTCTTCACGCCAATCGGGCGAATCACGTATAAATCAATAGGATCGTTCGGCCGCCAGCGCACCTGCCACAGCTCCCGAATAAATGTCTTGGTGTGTTCTCTGCTGCCTAGCAGAGGTGGCTCGGCATGCAAGTCACTGCCTACCAAGGATAGAGACGAGAAATCCTCTTTCGCGCGAAGCACGGTCACTTCACCCGAGGGTGTCACTCCAAGCCGCGTCCCGGTTGGCAGGTCGATCTGAGGCGTCGGTTCCATGGACTCCGCAGGCGTGACTGGAGGCGCCGATTGTGCGGGTGTGGATCCCGCGGGCTTTTGCTCCTGGCTGCCAGCAAGAAATACCGAGAGAAATGGCAACAATACAACCGCGATATAAATCCTGTAAGACAGAAGGCGAATCAACAAAAGTTCTCCTTGAGTAATGAAATGCAGGGCTGATTCACGAATTCTTTCGAGGAACCAGTTCTAAACTCTGACTCACACATGGACCGAAGCAAGAATGCAGCTTGCCCCCAACCTTCGGGAGCAAGCTGCTTTTCGTTTAGCGGTTCAAGGTAACGTTGCGACTACTGCTTCAGGCTGACCTGCTGGTTCCCGCCGGTGTCGGCGATGAAATCCTGCTCAGACTGAATGGTCAGAACCGCACCACCCATATCGCCGCCGGTCTCAGGTACGCCCGCCTTGAAGCCGTTGTTCGGGCCGAAGGCGATGCCGTTGTCGCGCACGGCCTGACCGTAGTGCGAACGGAATACCTGCATCAAAGGCGCAGGCACCAGGTCAGTGAAGATGCCGGTAGACGGATTGGAAGCCGCCTGGGCATAGCTGACCATCGCCGCAGCGATGCTGGTCGAATCGGAAGCATCGTACATCAACCGATAGTAGCTCCAGACGGGATAAGTGCCGTTGACGATGTTGGGGAAGCTCAGGAGCGGGCAGCTCGGTGAGCAGGCTGGAGGGATACCAATGCCATTGGGATTATCGCTGGCGGCGGCGTAGAGCGGTTCGATGCCGTCAACCGAAAGGTATTTGATGTTAGCTTTGCCTGCAAAGGTGCTGAAACCCCAGAAAGCATAGCCGAGGCCATCCGCATTGTTGTTCACCGCGGTCACGCACTCGCCGGTGCCGACGCAACGGCCACGGGTAGCGTGGTGAGCAAGCGAATCAACGTTGGGATAGATGTGCCACAGTGGGTTGCCGCTTTCCACGGTGCAGGGTTTAACGGTGCAAGAGGTATCGGCGGGATTGATATTGGTGTCCTGTCCGTTGACAAAGCCAGGGGAAAAATACAATTCACCGGCAAGCTCCTGGGAGGCTGGAACGTTCCACTCCATGGTGTTGTAGGTGCCGGAAAGAGGCTCACGGATGTAGGTGTGGAGTGCGAAATCGCTAAGAGTGTTGTCTCTGGAAGCAAACAGGTCGCGGGTGCGGCTGAGATTCCCAGTGAGGGCCTTGGCGAGCATGAAGCGGTTGATGTTCTTGAGATTGGGATCGCCGAGGTGGCCAGCGGTACTCAGCGACTTGTTAACGATGACCATAACCGGGGCGGCGCCGGTGGAGAGTTCGACATAGTGGCGAACCGCGCCGAGAGTGATGGGATCAACGTCGCCCGGGTCAATCGCAAAATCAACCGGGTTGGCCTTTGCGCCGCTTTGCGAGCTCTGGATCGAGGTGCCGATAGGAGACGGACCGTAACCCTGGCCGGTGATGCTGCGGCCTGGGGCTTGGGCGCCGTAGGCGCTCTGAACGCGCATGCTGGCGAACTTGGCGTCTTCGGGCCGGATGTCGGTCGCGGCGGCGTTAAACGTCGCGCCGTTCGCGAATGACTGGATCTGGGCAGGAAGAGGTTCACCGGCGCCGAGTAGCGGAACGATATTGGCATCGGCCACGCCGACCAGGCTGGCGGGCAGCACCAGCGTGCCACTGGCCTGGTAGCCACGGACGCCTACGATAGAGTCGGTGGCAAGATAGAAGCAAACAGAGCCACCCGGGTTACCGGCGGCGGCGGCATCGTTCCAGACAATCCAGATATTGCCGTCTTCATTCACAATGCTGCTACCGGCGCGGGTATCGGAGAGGCTGATGTGGACGGTGCTGCTGCTCTTTTGGGTCCAGTGGTGAGTACCGCACAGAGGTCCGCCGGCAAAGATGGTAGCGCCGGCGGCGAGACCGAAGGTGTTGAACTGCGCGGATGAGCCCAGGGCATAGAACGTCAGCGCCGGGGGAGTTACCGCTTGGGCTTGGTTGACGAACAGCAGTGCCGCTGCAAGCGACAAAGCCGCAAGATATGATTTCAGGTTCTTCATTTCGCAAACTCCTTGGAGGTGCTGGCTATGTTGTGCCAGACCGGGTTGCGGGTGGATAATACAGAACGGATGTGTGCATCTGTTCTGCGCCTCTAGAAATCCAAATGCGCTGGCCATCCGACTAAAGAGAGCTAGTGCGCATGGATGGTGGTGGTGGTTATGGGCGAATGTGCACATCCGCCCGCTTCTTACTCAAAGCCTGCATTGGGTGCCGCACTTGAATATAGGCGGTAGACAACTCTCCTACATTAACGTGCGTTAAAATGACCGTTAATTTTTCTTGAGCGACATGCTCTGTCATCGCTCCCTTTAAGAAATCGAGACTAACTGAACTCGTCATGGGAGAACCTAGAGGCCCATTAGGACAGAATTTCGCGTCCAGTGAAAGCACCCGTGAATGTCTTCCAGGCTGTGATGGCCTTCCGGGCCAGTGACAGCCGTGCCTTCGCTCTGTAAAGAAGCACCGCCACATGCCATCACGGTTTACTGATGAATTGCTGCTAACTGAGCGCTCACTGTGCGAACGATCTCATTGGCTCGACGCATTGTCTTGAGCCTGGCCCGGACCTCGGCGACTTGAGAGGCGAGTTGGGCGATCTGCACCTGCTGCGCCCTAATCTGCTGCTGTTGTTGGTTGATCAGAACCTGTTGTTCTTTCGTCGCCTCGATGAGCAGGGCCGTAAGGCGGCCGTAATCCACGCCTGCGGCCTGCTTGCCGTCGCTGGCCCAACTGACGACCTCGGGAACAACTTCGCCGACCTCTTCTGCAATAACACCAACCTCGTGTTTGCCGCTGGTGGTGAGATCGTAGGAGACACCACGGAGCTGCTGAACCTTAGCCAGCGCACCATGAAGTGTGTGAATGTTGGTCTTCCAGCGGCGCGAGCTGTATGTGTCCCATCCATCGCTGATGGCGTGGCCGGCGCCCTGGGCGATGGTGAAGACGTTCGCCGGCATTGTGGTACCGATGCCGACGTTGACCGCGTTCACTCCGGTCCCGCCAAGCACCAAAGAGTTGCTCTGCGACACGAGAGCATTGGCTCCAACCGCCGTGGAGTTGAACAACTGGGTCGGAGTCCCTGACCCGGCCTGGTAGCCTATCCAGGTATTATTGTTGCCAGAGACATTCTGGTTCTCCGGTATTGCGGTGTATCCGGCCTGGTAGCCGATCGCAACGTTATTGCTGCCCGTCGTCATGAGGGCAACAGACTCGAAACCAACAGAGACGTTATTACTGCCAGTCGTGACACCGCAGAAGCTCCCTTGGCCGAGGGCGGTGTTGTAACTGCCTGAATAGCCTACAGCACCGCTGATTGTTATGCAGTTGCCACCCCACATCGCATCCTGGCCGAGCGACGTATTGAAGCTTCCAGTGCTGTCTTCGTTCTGAGAATCCATACCGACCGCCGTATTATAGTTACCCATGCTGTGCAGCAGCGTAAGCTGACCGACTGCAGTATTATCGTTCCCGCTGACATCCATCTGCAGTGCTTGCTTACCCACTGCTGTGTTCCCGACTCCTGTCGTGATATATGCTCCGGCCAGGCTCCCCACCGCCGTATTGAAGCTGCCCGTGGTAACAGAGACCAATGCGTCCTCGCCTACGGCGGTATCGTCGGTCGCACTGGTGAGGGCATTGAGCGCCGCATGGCCGACGGCAGTATCGCTGTTGCCGGAAATACTGGCAGGATCCATGGTAGCCGTGCCAACCGCTAAGTTGCCCGTCCCGGCCACACTGAGTGGTACATTGGTGATCTTCGACCAATCAAGTGTCAACAACCAGACTGGGTTGAGGTAGGTTTGAGTGGAATCCACCGCATTCGTAACTTGGGCTGCGGTGTAGTCTCCTGCGATGGCAGAGACAGCACCGGTTCTGCCAAACACACTGGTAACCTGGGCGTGGCACAATGAAGCAACAAAAACGAGTAGACCCACAAACACCCTTCGCATGCCTGCGCTCCTTGTGAATTGACAACTGGATGGAACTTGGAGGATCCGGTGTTCAAACCGATCCCGATGAAACGGGCCGCCAAAGGAGAGCTATTCGCTCTCTCATCTTCGACTTCTTTAGCTATTGGATATCCGGGTGATCAGGGCTGAAAGTACAGTTACGGCGAACAATCAAGATTTCGAAGTGAGACGGGGCAAAAAATGGCACCCAGCCCCGACATTCAATCTGAAAATGCTCTAATGCAAGCGGCTTTTGTTCGCTATCGTCTCCGTACCGTTCGCAATCATCTCCGCATTTTCTGCAATTACGAAATATAGTGCGATACCGTAAGTCTGTTTGCCCGGCACGCCGATGATCTCATAGGGGGTCCCGTCATAGAAGTAGTACCGATCCCGGAATCGCCGGGCATCGGGGCTCGGGTCAAGGGCCAGTCTCACCAACGCCTGTTCAATGACCGCAAGGTCTGGATTGGCAAAGGCAAGCAGGCCCCACGCCATGATGCTTCCTGGGGTCAAACAGCGACGGTTGGGATTGTGCATGTCGCAATACGCTGACGGGGGATATCCGAACTCGGGACTGATGGAGCCAACTCGGTTCCAGCCGTCACTCCCGTCAAAATAATTGTGAAACAGAGGACGAGAGAGGTCGCCATTAAACACCCGATAGGCGTACTGGTTCGCAACAAGATGCAGATCACGGTACTGGGGAAATTCCGAGCCTGTCGCCTTACGGTTTTCGTAGAGTGCACGCAAAAAGACGGGAAGGCGAGAGGCATGACTGATATCCCAACTTGCATTTTTCTGAACGCGTTTTTCGGCCAGGGTGGGAAACTTCTCCCCGGTGACAGCGCTATAGTCGTATTCGGAATGCGCGGTATAGTCGCCGTTGAAGTAGCAGACGCTGCCAACCTGCTCTCCCTTGAAGTTTTTTGTCTCGGGGTAGTTGGTCCGCTTGCTCTGAAAGAAGCGGATACCCGTCTGTAAAGCCAAGTGCAACATCGCAACTTGATTGGCATCGAGGAAAACAAGCGCGGGATCGTTAGCGTGTGCACCAAGCATCTCAGCGGCGGAGGCGAGCAGCCAAAGATCTATGTCAGCCATTGCCGTGTCCCATGGGGCTTCACCTTTGAGACCGCGCATGGCAAGATTCCACAGCTCGATGCGCGCCACGGGCGGGCCACCACCGAGCGCCGGAAGGCGCTGCTCGACCAGGTAACGATTCAATTGATCTATAACGATGAACTTTGTGTACTCGGTAGCGAAGGTCCTCATCGCCTGAGTCCGCTTTCCGTCGGGCAACAGTGATATCAGCCGCAACAGTTTCGCTGCCGGATAAAGCCACTGCACGTTGTAAAGTTCTACGTCACCCGTCTTATCCTGAAATGGCACCGCAAAAGTGCGGTCAGAGGGATTGACGCCCGCCATTCGCTCCCGAGTCAGAGGCAAAATGTCTGGTCTTTTCAAGAGAGTGCCCATTGTTTCGGTGCGCGTCAACATCAGCAGGTAATACTGGGCGACATCATCCATAGTCTGTAAATCGTCGCAGGCGTGGGCGGAATCTACCCCAGGAAGCAAGTACAGCTCCGCGTAATACATGGATTGCCCGTTCAGGTGGCTATTAGGAATAATTCCCCACCGGTGGCCGCTCTCATCCCATCGGACCCCGGAAAAAGCCACACCCGTCATCAGGCGGCCGGTTTCCTCCCAAGTATGTCGCAGGGTTTTGCAGTTCGCCTCTGGCTCGGTGAATGTGCCGAACACCAAACGGAAATCTTGAACAGAAGGCCCACCGTCAAGACGCACGTGGTAGTTGATGCCCGGTATCAGCCCCACGTCATTTGCATGAAACTCCGACTTGGAACCGCTGAAGCTGCGGGTCACAACTGGGGTCTGGAATCCAGATGCGTCATCAATTTCCAATTTGTGATGGCCAGATTTGGGTATGCTGACTTGAATGAGGTCTGTACCTTTTTGTTGGACGATCTGAAAATCAGACGTAGCCCATAACGGGAATACGTAGACCGCCAGCGTTATTGCAGCCAGCAGATATTTTGTAGGGTTGCCTGCCATAAACGATCAAGCAAACTTCGACTGTTGTGCCCGGTTGGCGTGGGCGTGCTGCTCTAATAACGCCGGGGTCAAAGGCACAACTTCAGGCCGTGTCTTCGACTCCGACTCCCACTGATACGCGGGAATGATCTGTTTGACTTTCGCGCGAACCAGATCACCGAACCGGCCGTGAGCGACCATTTCAAGTTCATACAGACGGCGGCGAAGATCGGACCAACTGGGCAGAACGGTTTCTGCGCACATGACTTTCGGCAGCAGCGTGGGCAGACGCACTTCCGAATCGTAGAACAACTCCTCGTGCAGCTTTTCGCCCGGACGCATTCCGGTGTAGACAATATGAATGTCACTTTCCTTCTTGCCTGACATGCGAATCAGGGTCTTGGCAAGATCGAGAATGCGTACGGGCTCTCCCATATCGAGAACGAGAATATTGCCGTGCTCGCCCACCGTGAACGCCTGCAATACCAGCGACACTGCCTCCGGGATGGTCATGAAGTAGCGGGTCATCTCCGGGTGTGTCACTGTAATGCACCGGCGCGTGCGAATCTGTTCCTGGAATACGGGGATGACACTGCCTTGTGAGCCGAGGACATTGCCGAACCTCACCGAAACACAGCGCATGCGCGAGGGCTGGCGCGAACCGACAATCATCTCGCCTAACCGCTTGGTGCAGCCCATGAGACTGCTCGGCTTGACCGCTTTATCTGACGAGATCAGAAGAAAATCTTCGCAGCCACATTCTTCGGCAATTTCTACCAGGTTCAGCAAACCGAAGACGTTGTTCTTGAATCCTTCGTAGGGGTTCTCTTCTGTCATCGGAACATGTTTGTAGGCTGCGGCATGAAAGATCACGCGGACACCGTGCTCCAGGAGCTGCTGACGCATGCGCTTCGTGTCAGTGATATCCGCAACCGAAAAGACGGTTTCCACATCGGAACCGGCCAGGGTATGCTGCTGCAGGTTAAACAGAGGTGTCTCGGACTGGTCCACGCAAATCAGCTTCTTCGGCAGGTAACGAACGATCTGTTTGCACAACTCGGAGCCAATAGATCCAGCAGCGCCGGTCACCATAACGACCCGCCCGCTCAACTTGGAGCGCACGTTCTCTGACTCAAGCCGCACCGGTTCGCGCCCCAGCAGGTCGTCCAAGTTCACCGCGCGCAGCTCAGAGATCGTGACCTTGCCATCAATAAGGTCAGCCAGGCCGGGCAGTGCGCGGAAAGGGACTCCGGAACGCCCGCAGAAATCGGCAATCCGCAGCATCTGCGTGCCGGTGGCTGAGGGAATTGCGATCAGAATCTCACTCACCGCCAAGCGATGCGCCAGCAGAGGAAGCTGGTCAATCGTGCCCAGAACGGGAACACCACAAAGTTTGGTCCTCTGTTTTTCCGGGTCGTCATCCACCAAACCTGCGGCGAGATAGTTTTTGGTCTTCAGCCCTTGCAGTAGTAAGGCTGCTGCCGAACCAGCCCCAACGATCAGCACCGGGGTTTGCGCTCCCAAACGGCGCGCCTGTTTCCACTGGAAGACCATACGCGCACCCACGCGCAGGCCAGCAAGAAAAAGAAAAGCAAGCACCCCCTCCAAAACATAGATCGAGTACGGGAACGAACGGACCCCCAAAAACACACGCTCGACGATGAAGAACATGAGCGAGCCGAGGGAGACCGCCTTCACCAAGTCCTTCAGGTCCCCGATGCCCGTGTAGCGCCAATAGCCATGGTTCAACTTGTAGTAATACATGCCAATCAATCGAATCGCTACCAGGACCGGCACAGCCAAAAGCAGCACTCGCAGGCGAGGCAGGGTGAAATCAAAGCGGAGCAACCACGCCGCCACGAGGGCCGCGCAAACTGTGAGCGATTGCCCCAGGAATATGATCCAATTGCGCCATCGTAGCAGCATGTTTCTTCCTTCCCCACTCTTCCCGGGACGATTTAAACTTCCCATAAATTCGGCCATATATTGGAGTGAGGGAACTACACGCTCCCCGTTGTGGCCGTATATATAAGGTTGGTTCTGTTATGGCGCGTCTGCGCCATGACCTGCTCCACCACCTCGCAAGTGCGCTTGATATGCACTTCGTTGAGCGTCGGGTGAACCAAGAACATCAGACTGTCTTCACCCAGTTCGCGAGCGACTGCGAACCGTTCACGGGGCCGCCATTCCGGAGGGAACGCCTCTTCGAGATAGACTTCGCTGCAGCTTCCAGTGCCGCAGGGCACACCTTGCGCCGCTATTGTTTGGGCGATGCGGTCGCGGTCCCATCCTTCTGCCAGCTCTTCTGGCATGACGAAGGCGTAGTACTTGTAATAGGCGTGGCCGACGTATTCCGGCACCGCCGGAATACGCAGCCCCGGTACACGCGTGAGATGCTCACTCAGCATCGCGGCATATCTGCGACGGGTGGCGACCCACTGCGGCAGTTTACAAAGAGCCACGCGTCCGACTGCGGATTGCACTTCGCTCAAGCGCCAATTAGTTCCAAATGAATCGTGCAACCAGCGGAAGCCGGGAGGATGTGTGCGGCGATACAGCTTTTCGTGGCTTTTGCCATGGTCCTTGTAGGACCACATGCGTTGCCACAGCTCTTCGGAGTTGGTGGTCACCATGCCGCCCTCGCCAGCGGTGGTCATGATTTTGTCCTGGCAGAAGGAGAACGCTGCAATATCGGCGAAGGAGCCAACCGGCCGTCCTTTATACGTTGCCCCGTGCGCCTGGGCGCAATCCTCGACCACCTTCAGGCCACGTTCGCGGGCCAGTTCCAGAATAGGATCCATCTCGCAGGGCCAACCCGCAAGATGGACAACGATGATTGCTTTCGTCGCCGGAGTGAGGACTGCACGAACCGTTGCGACGGTGATGTTTTGCGAATCGCTATCCACATCGGCACACACGGGACGCGCACCCACTGCGACCGCACAACTGGCCGAGGCAATGAAGGTACGGCTGCTGGTGATAACTTCGTCGCCCGGGCCAACGCCGAGTGCGCGCAAAGCCAATTCAAGGGCCACTGTGCCATTGGCCACGGCAACGGCGTACCGGCATCCCGTAAATTCGGCGAACTCACGCTCGAACTGGCGTCCTTCATTGCCCGTCCAATAGTTAACATTTCCCGATTCGAGAACACGGACCGCGGCGGCAATTTCATCCGGCGCGAAGTACGGCCACGGCGCGAACGGCTGCTCCATCGGGAGAACCACCTTCGGTTCATGATTGGCGCAGGCATTCATGAAAAGTTTCGTAACGGGAATGGGTTGACTGCGAGGCATTATTACGAGACGCGACTACGCCTTGGACACTTGGCCTTGCGCATAAACTTGACGATAGCTGGGAAAATAGCTGAGCGCTTCATCATGGGCTATGCCGTAATGTTCGCGGCTATACAGATCCAAGAGGGCGTAATCCTGTTCGAGATGAACTCGCTTATAAATGTGGAAGGCCTGGCGCAGCCGGGAAAAAGTTGACTTGAAACGAAAGATACCATCATCAGACTTGTAGCCTCCGCCGAGGATAAGCCGTTTCTTCCCGGCTTCCTGCGCCCAGCGAATCGTCTCCCAGATCACGGCATTCGTAGGGCGTACATGCTGGAAGGCCGCGTCAGCCCCGCCGAGAAACGAGAACACATCCGTATCATCGTGCAGGTAAAGCGTAGCGGCAACAATCTGGTCCTTATATTCGGCGAAGACAAACCGCGCGTTTTCCGGCAGCTCTTCTCGAAAGGCATGAAAGAAGCTGGAAGGAAAATAGTAGCCCTCCAGGGCGTGATTTCGCCGCATAGTGTCCTCATAGATCCGGCAAAACTCACGGATATGATCATCGGTCGAAGCGGCGAAGATTCTGACACCTTCCTGATTTGCAACGGATATGTTCTTCCGGCAGGAATGCTGAAGCTGTTGGCGCCATAGCTCTTCGGAGCTAAGAGTCAGGTCTACCCATACGATATCGCGATTGTAAACACAACCATTCGGGTTCAACACAGCCCGCGCACTGGACCAGGGATGGAGATGGGCGAACTCGGTCACGATCCCTTCTGACTGAAAAAGCGCACTGCAAAGAGCTGGAAAAGCAGTGATAAGGTCATCGTCAGCGCCGAACATCAGAGGTCCTGTGAAATCTGGCGTGCCTGAATCCCATTTGCCCCTCTCTGTAGTCTTGAACGGCAAGTCATTCGTAGAACGAAGCAGCAGTGGATAGCAAATGCAGGCGCTATCTGATTCCACCACGTAGAGACGCAGAGAACTTTGCCGGAATTCCGCGCATATTCTGGCGTAGCCAATGCTCCCGAATACACTGCGGCTTTCTGGCAGATATCTCAGCCACCTCTCGCGATCACTGGTTGTCAGGTAATGCTCTCGGAGCATCTTCTCAAGCCACCGCTTCGGTGGAGCATGCCTGGCCGGTAAGTTCCACAGCCATGGCTTCAAAGCGATCTACCAGCAAGGGGATGCTGTATGCCTTTTCGATGTAGCGGCGTCCGCGCACTCCATATTCCCACAGTTGTTCCCGCGACTGGCTGGCAAGAAATTCGACGGCACGCGCAAGTTCGGCTGGATTATCGGCTTCTACGGAAATGCCGGCGCCCGAATCACGCACGACATCATCATTGGTGCAGCTTCCAAACACGACGGGACGACCGGCAGCGAGATATTCATAGATTTTCTGGAAGCTCATCCAGCTCTTCGAGGCGCCATCGTTGCGATTGTTGATGATGAATGCATTGGAGCGATGCAGCACCTCTGCTACCTGCTTCTTAGGTACGGGATCGTCGAAGCGGACATTGTGGATGCCTTCGTTTTTCGCTCTTTCGACAAGCCCGGGCTTGTTTACACCATTACCAACGAACCGAATCAGCACATTCTTCACGCCATCTCCCTGCAGAATCTTGGCGGCATCCAGAATCGCATCGAGACTGTTCCACTGGTTGTGCGATCCCAGATAGGTCACTGTGAACTGGCCATCGTCAGGGGCGGGCCGGGGTTCGGGATTCATGCCGAAGTCCACGCCCTGAGGTATCCATACGATTTTTTTTGGGTCGGCACCGTAACGCGACATGAGATCGCCAGAATGTTGGGAGAACATGACAATGCCGTCAGCCTTTGCGTACAGGTAACGCATCGTCCTATCCACCAGCAACACAAACGGATGATGCTTGGGATGACCGCCAACCTCGGTCAGTATGTAAGGCCACAGATCACGTATCTCAAGCACGAAGGGCACGGCGTAGCGAGAAGAGAGCCGTTCGGCAGCGAGCGCCGTAAACGGGTCGGGACTCGACCCAAGAATCAGATCGGGACGCGGCAGCTGCGCGGCCCAGGCTCCTCGCCAGACGTGATAGGCAAAGTCGAACATGTTGGCAACGCGGGACATGGAGTTCGACTCGTAACCACGCGACAAAATGAAAGTAAAGGGTACGCGGTCGAACATCTGACGCTCCCACTTGGCGCCCGGGTTCATGATCATGTGTTTCCGTGTCAGGTGGTTGAAGCTGGAGGCAATGATCTGCACATCGTGTCCGCGGCGGATCAATTCACGAGCATGGCTGTAATGGCGTGTGCCACCCGCGTCAGTTGGCGGCAATGCATAGTGATTGATGAGCCAGATGTTCACGATTCAGTCCTGTGTGATCAGTCTTGCTGGTGCGTTCCGCTTGCGGTGGCAGGCACCTTGACAGCAAACTGTGCCGTCCAACGCTCCAGATCGGAGCGCGTGTGAGCGTCGGCCCCGATGACAAGGGATTCGGGAGACAGAGTCGCGGCCATGGCAGGACTCAGCACACCCCACCGTAAGCTAAGCTCGATGAGAATGCCCGCGTCGCGGGCCGCCTCCAGCATTTTGCGATAGAGTGTCTCCTGCTCCAAGGCCAGGCCACGCTTTACGTACCAGAGGCCGGGATGCACCCAGACAAAATCGATCTTTGGCCAACGGCGAGGATATGTCGCAACGACTTGCAGAAAGGCCTCAAGCAACAGACCAGGATTGTCAGGGAATTTGTGTTCCGCGATTCCAATCACTGCCGCCGCACTCAGGTGCTCGTCGCTGATATCGAGTGTGCCATCGGGCAACAGTTTCGCCTCAAAGCCCAGCACGCTCTGAACAACTCCATCGTTGCCAGCGAGTTGTACTTCGGCGGAGAAGCGCTTTACATCGTACCGAGGCTCGCGCCGGATGTGTTCCAGGAATATCACCGTATCGGCCCCGGCATTTTCTGCAAAATCCACATATTCGGCAACTGTGAGATGCCCGTCGGTATAAGGCGTATGCATGTGGAATAAATAGTGACCACGCCACCAATCAGATCTCAAAGCAGTCTCCTGACTCCACGCCAACTCCACCCCAGTAACGCAGGAATTCTGAAACATACAGAGGCTCCGACAACTTGCCGACCGGGTCTTGGAACAATTCCCTCACCCCGAACCAGATCACATTGGCTCCGCTGAACACGCTGGCAACCATTGTTCCCTGGATTCGTGGGTTGCATTCCAAGACCTTGGGGGTGCCGTCGTGAGCGAGCTTGAATTGAAAACCGAATGCATAGCGAAGTCCAAGCTCGCGGCCGGCAGCCAATGTGTATTCCGTCAAGTCCTCCCGCAGCTCGGTGCGGCTGTGGAACGTGATGCCAGAACGGATGCTCTCACGCACCCGTGGCACCGCGACCGAGAGTTGCGAACCAATAAACGCATCCACGGAGTACTCGCAGCCGGGCAGGTATTCCATCACCAGCAGCTCCGGCCAAGCGCCGCGCCGTAAGATTGCGATCAGTTCTTGCAGGCTGATCTCCAAGCCCTGGGGCTTCTCGGTCAGGAAGCGTCGCACGTCCCAGGCGTCTTCGCGGAGAATCCGTACCCCGCGCATCCCGTTAGACACGGGAGGCTTTACCACCACTGGCACATCTGGATACCCGAGCTTACTCGCCGCTGTGACCAGTTCGTCTTCCGTCTTGGTTCGCTGGCAGACGGGAGCAGGCAGGCTGAGACGCTCGAAGACTTTGATCACCGCGTCTTTGTCATTGGCAGAGGCAATCGCAGATGCATCTGACACCATAACTCGAATACCTGCTTGCTCGAGTTCCGTAAGCGAAGATGCAAGCTTGGCCGTTTCCCGAGTCGTCTGCGGCAAAATCGCTGATACGTTTTCGAGTTGGCAGATCTTCAGCAATGCCCCGATATACTCTGAGGTTTCAGGTGGTGGCACGATGCAGAACTTATCTGTCAGCAACGCGCCCACGACCTTTGCCTGAGTATCCACACCGATGATGCGCACTGGACGACCATCCGGGTTGTGCCGCAGTGCGTAAAGAGTGCCGCGAATGCCGGGCGCACCTGCGCCGGTCACCAGCAAGGTCAGCGTTTCGCCACTCGTCACCATTTGACCCGTATCACTTCGAAGGCTTCCGCATATGCGGCCCGAACCTGCGCGCCGCGTACTTTGGCCAAGCCATAAATGAACTCACTGGAAAAGTAGGGGCGTTGCAGCTCCAGTTGGCTCTCATAGGCCTGCAGTGCCGCCCATTTACTCTCGATATGTTTCTGTTCGAGCACCACAAACGCCTGAGCTGAAAAGTTGATGTGGTTCCATGGCAATTCGTATCCCCACAGGGTCACGTCTTTGAATGCCCGCACCGATTCGGCATGCAGCACTTGATGATCCTGGTGAACGTCGGTGCTGGCGGTGACAAAAACAGCCTCGGGCTGGAGCCGCCGTTTGAGTTGCACCAGCTCCTCCAACACCTCCTGCCGGTGATAGGAAAGACGGCGTACCGGATAGTCGTAGACCAGTGTGCCTTCCGGTTTCACGCCAAGCAAGCCCATGGCACGCGTAAACTCACAGCGCAGCCGACAGGCAGGCGAACCGGCGGGCAGTGATTCCTCTGCAGTAGAGAACGCGGCAACCGATACTTCCGCACCACTTTCGAGCAGCCGCGCAATGGCGCCGCCGCAACCCAACTCGGCATCATCGGTATGAGGAGCCAGCACTAACACGCGCGACACACCCTCGAATAGACTCCGCATATTGTTTTTAAAGTCCGCACACGTGAGAAACGGCGCCTGACTTATCCTCGCCCTGCGGGTTGCAGTTCGGCGTAGGTATCCATGAGACGCTGCGACTCGGACTCCCAGTTATAGGTCTCAGCAACGGCGCGCTGACCGTTGCGACCCATCTCAGCCGCCTGCGAAGGATTGCGGAGCAGCCAGACCAGCGCTTCTGCTATGGCCTCTGGATTGAGCGGATCAATCAACAGTCCGCATGCCGCTGGTTCAATGACGCGCCGGCAGACAGGGAAATCAGAAGCGAGCACCGGCAGTCCGGCCGACATATACTCGAACACCTTGGTCGGTTGTCCGTGCAAGTAATTCCCGTGCGGGTGATGCAGCACCAAGCCGACCCGGGCTCGCGCCAGCAGCGCCGCGACTTGAGGACGACTAAGCTGGCCCAGATATTCGACCACTCCATTTTCGCCGCCGCCGCCGAATTCCGCCTTCGCCCCCGATCTCACCTGGCCGCCGATCAGCAGCCTCGCCGGCATCTTCTTCGCCACCAGATGAATTGCCTGCGTCATCTCTCGCAGTCCGCGTAGGTCCGCCAGGCCGCCGACATAGACCACAACAGGGTCGCGCTTCTCATAAGGCAGGCTCTCGGAACAGCGAAGCTCGTGAGTCCACGGAAAGTTCTGGACAACTCGCGTCTTGCCAGGGCGAAATTTTCCTGCGATCTTCGGCGTAACCGCGATGACACGATTGCAGGCAGCGGAGAACACGGCTTCACAAACGCGTACAGCAATGGCAGCCGGGCCGTGCAGCGCGACAGGCAGCCACTTTTTGCCGCTCATCGTACCGCTGTAATCCTCATGCACGTCGTAGATCACCTTCTTCCCCCGCATTCTCAGGAGAACGCTCATCGGTAACAATTCCGGATCGTGGAAATGGTAAATCTCCGCGTTTTCACGAACCGCGGCCCGGTAAACCTGGGGAACGGTGTGCATCAGACGTTCGCGGCGGTCGCGCGGCGGCGTAACAGCGCGCAGCTTTACACCATCCCGGACCAAATCACCTTCCGAATGCGGTGCAATCAGCGTAACATCGTAACCCGCCATGGCCAGTGACTTGCACTCCTTGTGAAAGATGCGGGTGTCAAATGGAGGATGCACCGAGGTCAAATGGACTACACGGCAAGGCATAACCGTCTCCATCTATCCAAAAGTAAGATCACGACTGAGATTACCGCCATCATTTGTGATTGGGACTGAATAACGAGCCAACTCCGCCTCGCCTGCTTGTTGTTTCGCGTATGCAATCGCTTCTTCCAGCGATTTCGGGTTCGGCTCTTCCCCGAAGAGGATCACTGCCGTTGTTCGCCACAGAATCCTCATGTCGAGCCAAAACGAGCGGTGGTCCACATACCAGACGTCGAGCATGATCCGTTCAGGCCAGGAGATCTCAATGCCGCCATTCACCTGCGCCCAACCTGTCAGACCAGGAGGGATATCAAGACGCCGGCGCTGAAAGGCTGAGTATTCTTCTACCTGCTCCAATACGGTCGGCCTCGGTCCGATCAGTGCCATGTCGCCGCACAGCACACTGAGCAACTGCGGAAGTTCATCAATCTTGAAACGACGTATCCACCTGCCAACGAGTGTGACCATAGGATGGTCTCCCCGAACCTGGCCGACTATAACCGCGGGGAGATTATTGACTCTCATGCTGCGAAACTTCAGCAGCTTGAATGGGCGGCCGAACAAGCCGGCTCGCGTTTGACGATAGAAAACCGGGCCACGATCAATAAGCCAGATCGCACAAGCAGTGATCAGGAAAATAGGCGAAACCAGCAGGAGAAGCATGGCGCTGCCAAACACGTCAACCACCCGACGTACCATCTTGTCCGAAGCCTTTCCCCGCCGTGGGATGTCCCCTTTTGGGAAAATTCGATCCGACTTCAATGCAGACTGCCATCGCGCATGAGTCAAGGGATTACTCATGCGGAGGCCTCGGCCAGAATCGCCAATTGGCTTTCCTCGATCTCGTGCTCTGGCTCTTCGCTGGGCCTGGCCATTGGAGTAAGGTAGAGCAACATAGCTACAGCCAAACCTCCGTGGGTGATCAACACAGTGGTCGGCGCCGAATTACTCAATGCCAATGCAGGCATTGCGGCCAGCAACACCGCCAGTTCGAAATTACGTCGCGCGGCGATAGAATCGTACAGCCAAATCGCAAAGGCCACTAAGAGCGTGAATCCCAGAATTCCGGCTACGCCTAAATCAGCGAAGCCCTGGGCCCACAGATTAGCGTTCGCGTCTGTATTCGAGCTGCCGAAATACACGAAACCGATTTCTCTTGAAGTCTCAAGCACGCTTGCATCCCGATAGAAATGGTAGGCAATCCCGGCATGGGACACCTGCGAGAAGTGCTCGAAGTAGAAACCCGTCAGCAACCCCGGCCCCGCCAGGGTACGGCGTGTGAACAACGAAGAAAAGAACACGTTGCCGGTGACGTGATCGGCCAGCGCGCAAATCAGGATGATCGCGATCAAACCCGAGGTGAAAGCGAAACCAAAGTTGCGCCGCCAGCGCCGCATGAACACTAACACCATCGGCAAGAACACAGCGGAGAACACGACGGTCTTGAATCCAGTCACACCAAAAATGATGGCCTGGCCGATGATTCCGGCAGCCAGGTACAGAACCCGGCGATTGGCGATCCCGAACGCAATCAGAAATGGATTGAGCGCCTGGCCCAACTGTCCGACAGCATAGCCAAGGAGAGCCCCGCGCTCGGCAATGTATTCGCTGCGAATGTCGTACTCACTTGCTCCGGCAAACACGGAAGCCACGTTCGCCAGCACATTCGAGCTCCCATACGTGCACGCAAATCCGAGGCAAACCAACCAGATGAGTACGAATGCGGGCCAGAACAGAGTAGGACTTAGAGTGATCCGGCCGATTGCGAGCAACTTGGCCGAACAAACCAGGCAGAGAACGCCCATGCTTAGTAACAAGGAAATCTGGAGCGGGAAAAGCTTCTCAATCGGCACGCTCAGGCTCAACGTGGGCACCAGAATTGACGGTACGTAGGCAGCAAGATAGAGCCACCACACAATCAAAGCCGAGGGCCGGGAGAGAGAGTACGGCAACAACAACGCCGGCAGCACAGTGAGCGCAATCAGCCAAATCATCGTCCACGAATCGGGCCACGCCAGCCTGTAACCGTCATAGGAGAACGCGGGCGATATGATGACCGCGTATGTCCACAACAGTGCACTCATGTAGGCCCCGGCCACGAAGAGGCTCAGGAGTCTTTTCATTTCGCGCTCCCGGCCATTACGTCATCCACATCATGATCATGTGCTTGCGCAATTCGCTCGACCTGTTCAATCCGCTGCCCGAGTACCCCGACGCCGTACAGCTGCTTGCCGAACAGCCGCCGGTATGTTCCCGGAGACTGCACTGCAACAAAGGCGAATCCTTGATCCTCGAACCATTCCAAGACTTCGTTATAGCTGTGCCGGTGGGCGTAACGTGGAGAGAGCCAGTCGCGTAGACCATGATTTGTATTCGCCGGCTTCCACTTGTCCTTGTGGCGGAGTGTCATCTTGATGGGCACGTGAAAAATAGCAGTCAACATGGCGAAAACAGCATCGCGCAACGGTTTCGGTGAACGACTCACCAACGGCCGCAACACTTTCTCAAAATTCCATTTGGAGCGAAGAACCACCCCTTTAAAGCCCTTCGGAAGCAGGTGTGAATCCAGACTGTAGACCCAGATAAACAGATGCCCGCCAGGGGAGGCAAACGATGCGATCGAATCAAATGCCGCTTTGGTTGAATACGTATGGTGGATTACCCCCTGGCTGTAGACCACATCGAAAGTGGCGCGCCTAAATGGGAGATGGAACAGCGACGCAATCACGAGGTGAAATCGGGGAGTGGTGCGGTGAGTTCGTCCTCTCTGCAACAAGGCGAAGTTCAGATCAACCCCAATAATCTCGGCGTTGCCCACGGCGGTTTGGACTGCCACCGTTTCCGCCCCAAGACCAACGCCTATATTTAAAACCGTCTTGAATTGATCATGCGTCGGCTGCAGCGGCCTTAACCAGACCTGCCGGTTAAGTTCGATCAAGTCGTCAAGGGTTGAAGTAAAAGAAAGCTCATTGTCCTGAAGCCGATCCCATTCATCGCTGAAGGTTTCCTGTACCGATCTTTCGCCCGCCTCCGGATTGCCCGTCGGCATGGTGTAGCCCGAGACCACACCCATATGCTGCTGGTGCTTTTCACTAAATTTCCTGTGAACACACGTGGGAAAGATGAGCATGACGGGGATATACTCCAGCACCGGGTACCAGACGCGGCAACGCGCGCAGCTCAGCACGCCTTCTTTGACAACAGTCTCATGATCCAGCCCCCGATACTGTACTGATTCTGGCTGCGCCATCTGCACGCGTTCTTCGACGAATGCGTTCAGGTTGAGATCGCCGCCGCAAACGGGACAGCAAAGTAAGTCCCGCAATCTGTTCTTCAACTTCTCCTCCTCACAATGCTCCGGGTCCTGAACTAAGTTTGGAATTTGACTCCATAAACAGGCAAAGATCTGTTAGCTGTAAACCACGCCCAAGTCTTCTGTCCATCGGATGAGATTTACCCATCGCCATATACGGAAATCAAAGGGACTTCGACCTTTGCGGACCGACTCCCACTCCTGCTGGGCGATATCAAGGTTCAAAAAGGGAACGTGATGGGCAGCATCGCTGTCCAGAGTCGCGCGTACCCAACTATCCAGCAGCTTCAGCCAACTATCTTCGGGTGTGACAAAACCGAGCTTGTCGCGCCGGTCGAGTACGACGTCGGGCACGATGCCGCGCATGGCTTTTCGAAACACGGCCTTCGATGTGCCATCGGGAGCAATGATGTACTCTTCCGGAAGACCCTGCAGAAAGCACACCAAGTCGGGGGTCAGAAATGGAACTCGACTCTCTACCGAAAAGGCCATGGAATTCCGGTCTTCGTATCGCAACAGGCAAGGCAGGGTTTGACTGACACTGCGCGAGAGGCTCTCCCTCAGAACGTCCCGAACCGTGGTGTAGTTCACAAATGCCGGCCCAACTCCCCGCTCGGAGAACCAAATGCGATTCAGCCACGCTGGGATTGCATCTTTACCCGCGAACTTGCGCGCAACCGATTGCAGAGCAGGCGGCAAGAGATAATCGGCACAGCAGGCCAGCCCCTGATACTTACCAAATCCCTCGAGGTGCGAGAAGCCTTGCAGAAACTTCGCCGCCTGCGACCAGCAGCCATGGCGGAGCAGCGAAGCAAGCCGCGCACCCAGGTAATGCCGGTAGCCGCCCAGGATTTCGTCGGCGCCCTGGCCATCGAGCATCACCTTGATGCCTGCTGCCTTTGCCGCGCGAAACACCTGGTACTGCGCATACGCGCTCGTGCCTCCGAAGGGCTCGTCATGGAAATGCATCATGGTATCGAGATCGGCGGCAAGTTCGTTCGCCGTGGCCCGCACTTTATGGACGTGCGCTCTCGCCTCATGCCCCACGATGTCGATCCAGCGCTCTTCACTGATGGCCTTGTCTTCAGCAATGAAGCTAAAAGCGTGGATCTCGGCGTTGGTATCCAAGTGACGAATTGCCATCACGATTGAGGAGGAGTCAATACCCCCGGAGAGCGCCGCGCCCAGAGGAACATCACTGCGCAAATGCAGTTCAACGTTGCGCAAGAAGAGTTCGCGGACGTGTTGCGCCGCCTCGTCGAAGGAGATATCCAGGTCGCCATCGGATTCGGGCGACCAGTAACGTTGCGGCTCACCAGGACTGCCGCCCTCCAATGATATTTCCAGGATGTGCGCCGCCGGCAGTTGCTGGATGCACGAAAGCAGCGTCTGCGAGCCGAAATCGGTCATCCCGTAGCGCAGATAGAAGAGCAGCCGTTCCGCATTCGCCTCTGGCCGGGAAAGCCCAAATGTCAGCAGCACTTTAATTTCGGACCCGAAGCAGAAAAGACCATCGCGGAATGAATAGTAAAGCGGTTTGATGCCGAAGAAGTCACGCGCCAGCAGGACAATTCGGCGCTCGGTATCCAGGAGCGCAAACGCGAACATACCCACGAAACGCTGCAATGCCTGCGTGCCCCACTCCGCGTAGGCGGCCAGCAGCACTTCCGTATCTGACTGTGACCTGAAACGATGGCCGAGCCCCTGAAGTTCCTGGCGGAGTTCTTTGTAGTTGTAGATTTCTCCGTTGTATACAACATGGTAGTGTCCATCGGGTGTGCTCATCGGCTGCCATCCCGAATTGCTGGTGTCAAGGATCGAGAGACGGCGATGCAGTAACAGCACCTCGGGTTCGCGGTCGGGTGGAGTCCATTCGCGGCCACGCTCAACTCTGGCACGCGTGAACCGCAACCATCCGTAATCGTCGGGACCGCGATGCTCTATGCACTGCAAAACTGCCGGCGCACATGAAGACTTACCCCGGTCCGGCTGCGCAATGAAACCTGCAATTCCACACATGATGATTTTCTCGTTGAATCAGGCAGCCTTGGCTTGGGCCTGTGTGCTGAGGTTTGCCTTGAAACGCGTGATGATGCGAACCAATATCAGATAGTAGGCGACGCGCAAAGCGATGTTGACAATGGTTAGAATCTTGATCGTCTGCATCACTGCCATGCCACGCGACTGCGCCACGAAAAAGACCGTCAGCAGCGACCCTACGTACACCACGTCCCAGATCAGCTTCATCTCCTGGCCACTGAGCACGAGCACGACGCGGCTGACCGGACTGACGACAAACTCCGAGAGATACCATGGCGCAATCACGGCAGCCATAGTGCCGGAGAGGGCCCACTCTGCGCCGAACACCGAGCGAAACAGCGGCGCGCCCCAGAACCAGAGGACCATTGTAGGAATGCCACCCAGCAAGAGCAGGCTGAGGCTGGTGCGACTGAACAGGCGCATGATCCGGTCTGGCGTCTCGCGCACACAAGTAGCTAGGTGAGTATGGAACGTGTCGGCTACAGCGGCCGTGATCAGTACGCTCGGAACGGTGATCGCCCTCCACACCAGCGAGTAATAGCCTCCGACCGAGATGCCGTATAACCGGATCAGCAGCGGAACCGTAAGACCAAGACAAAGCGCGTCGAGAAATGAGGATGGAAGTGAATACAGCGGAAACTTGCGGTTTTGCCACAACACTTGCATCAACTCTTTCCGGCGAAAGCTAGTGGCGTAGCTCCGCAGCACCGGCCAGGCGCTGCGAACCATTCGGGACATGCCCATACAGCGCCCCAAAGCTTCGCCGAGCAGCAACCCTGCCGAATGAAAGCTGGCAAAGCCGCAAGCGGTTTGAAAAATGGCCCGCCCGGCGCTCTGGACCACAACCCCCTGCGACACCTGGCTGAATCGCTCTTCTCGCAGGCACAAGTAGCGCAGTGCGGAAAAAACTCCGAAGGAAGCAAGGGTAAGCACCATGAGCAGCGGTGTAAACCACGGCAAGACGCCATAACCAAGCACGGAAAAGTGGATCAGCACCCACAGAATACTCCCGGCCAGAACACTCATGGGCAACGCCAGGATGAGCGATGCAAAGGTCAGATACGCAGCCTCAGACTCGTCTTTGCCCGAGACGATGCTGGTCTCATATTGCAAGGCTACTGCAACGCCCACCACGCTAATAAAACTAGTGAAGAGGGCCAGCGCTCCGAAATTGTCCGGTCCGTAAATTCGCGTGAGAACCGGTGCGGCGGCAAGTGTGAATATGTGTCCGACGGCCGTTCCGCTGCTCAATATGCCGACATTGCGGACGAACGCACTCGAACGCAGGCGCGCGAACCGCGACGACGGAATGTTGATCAAGGCGCCGCCCCACTGCCTCAGGGTCACAAACGCCGACATTAGGACTGGATACTCATGTTTGAGGGTTCTTGAATCACTGACCTGCCGCCACAGGCGAATTTTTCCGAGGAGATAATTACAGAGCCGCCCTGCATGAGCATGGCATCAGTGTGTAACAGTCATCCCTTGATACTTGATGTTGGCTGCGGTAACGCTGGTGAGGGCGGATGTATTCAATACGATCGTGTCCGGCACTGTGGCGCTGCCCGTACTATCTACGAGAGCCAGGATACGCGCATTCAGGTCCGTGCCTCCCGATCCCGCTCCCGAAATTGTGATGTTCATGCCCTCAGGCAGACAGTCATACCAGAACTGAGTACCCCCGCAGTAGGTAGAGCCAGCCAAATTCGTGATTGTGGTCTGACCCGCTGTCATGCTTCCGATGGCTTGAACGTTCGTGGTGTCGTCCGAACCAAAACCAAGCAGAGGCGCAGTGACTGTCCAGTATGCGGTCCCGCTGGTGTTATAGATCGTATCTCCATATTGACCGATCAAGACAGTACTGGTTGGGTCGGTCACGTTATACGGGATGGTATACGGGGAGACAAACTGACTGGTTTGAACGTATGTGTAGGTATTGTCCGTTCCGAGGATTATGTGATTTTGCTCGTAGAACTGGTAAATCTGATATTTGGGAGCAAATGTGCTCAGCGACGGGTTGAGTTGATTGCCACTGATCGCTATGTCGTAGTTGCCTATGCTCACGAATTCAATCTGAGAAGACCCAACATCGTAGGCGGAGATCATGTCATGAGCAATGTTGTTCTTAATGGTCCCGTGCTGGTTGAGGTACCAGATATCCAAACAGCTCTGGTTCCAATTGTTGCAGGTGTTGTTCTCGTACTTGAAGTATTGCACTGCCTTCGCATAGATTCCACCCGTCTCGTTCCCGCTGCTCGCCCCCGATGAAGTTGAACCGAAGCCGCTACAGGTGTTCCACTCCACATCCACATGAGTGACGGGAACCATAATAGAGTCAGACGATACGGCAATACAGCTACGGTTCCCATAATTTGGATTTGCCGTTGAGTAGACACTGCTGGTAAATGTGTTCCGCAGAATATGAAGATCGTCAGCAACAGGGGTTATCGCTCCGTTTACCGCCAAGCCAGCGTCAACGCCGTACGCCGCATTGCTGCAGGAGTTATTAGTAAACCATTGGTGCTGTCCGCCGTGGGAGTCATAGCACTCCCAGGTCGGAATATTGCTTACGGTATTGCCATCCACCCAAACATATGTGTTGTAGTTGGCCTCACGATAATTTTCGTAGTCCGAGGCTATGATGCCATAAGCCAAACCGCTGGCTGCGGTCGCTGTGCTAACTGTGTTATTCAGGATGGAGATGTGATCGCCGCCCATACCAGCGGCAATGCCTGCATAGCTAAAATTAGTCACAGAGTTGTTCAAGATGTAACAGAAGGAACAGTACTTCACCACGATGCCGTAATATCCCTGAATGGAGTTGACGTTAAGGTTCTGGAAGGTGCAGTTCTTGCAATAATCAGCGCGGATGCCGTCCATTCCCCCAGTGGGGTTGGCTGTAACTGGTGTCCCGTTTTGGACCTGCAAATCGGTTACTTTGATGTTGGTGACTGGTGCACTTGAAGTCCCAAGTACCCTGATAATTTGCTTTGCTCCGAGACTCGAACCGGCAGTCAAAGTGGTGGAACTTGCCCCAGTTCCCTGCAGCCATATATTGGACGCTAATACGATCTGTGTATTGATGGAATATGTCCCGGCTGGAATTGTGATCGCTCCACCAGACGAGCCCAAAGTGGCGACACAGTTGTTAACTTGCGTTCCCATATCTCCGCCAGCAGATGAGGTGTTGCAAACTTGGCCGTGCGCCAGCACGGCGGTCAAGATTACGAGTGTTGCGATTGATACACTAGTCTTATCGCGATTGGAAAACAAAGCAAAGAAGCGGAAAAAACTTCGCAAACAGTTCGGTATTGTCACGGTCCGGCCTCCCGCTCCGCACATGACGGAGCTTACGCTACGGGTTAACTTGAACCCACTCTTTCAAACAGGAGAAGGTTCGCATGGTTCTTCTTTGGCGGTACCGGGTCAAGCACCGATTTTGGCTATTGTTTCTGAATTTAGGATTTCAGCAGCTTTCTTTTGCCGCACCCTGGTCGCGACTGGTGCCACTGCTCGGTGCACAGCCTGCGCAATTTCTTGCTGGTCACCTTTGTTGAGATACGGATGCATGGGCAAGCTGACGACCCGTTCAGCAGCAGCTTCCGCGTTCGGAAAGCTTCCGCGTCCCACTCCAGGAATTGCAAACGCGGGCTGAAGATGCAGTGGGATTGGATAATGCACGGCAGTGGGAATGCCTTCGGTCTTCAACTGCTCTTGAAATGCTTGTCGGTCTTCCACCTGGATTGTGTACTGGGCATAAACCGAGGTGTTGTGAGGCTCTACGTATGGCGTCGTAACCACGTCCTTAAGCAGTTCGCTTAAGGAAGCGCCAATGCAAACGCGATTTGCGATTTCAGCGTCGAATGTTTGGAGCTTTGCCAGAAGCACGGCAGCCTGTAAGGTATCGAGGCGGCCGTTGATGCCAACCAGCGGATGGTGATAGCGGCGGTCCTGGCCATGGAGCCGAATCTGCCGCATTCGGGTTGCTAGTGCTTCATCGTTGCTGAAGCATGCTCCACCGTCACCGTAACAGCCGAGTGGCTTTGAGGGGAAGAAGCTGGTGCACCCGATTGTGGAGAGATTGCACGAAGGCCGCCCCTTGTGGGTCGCGCCGAAGCTTTGGGCCGCGTCCTCGATGACGGCGATACCATGCGCAGCAGCCACTTCGTTGATGGCATCCATCTCCGCACATTGACCATAAAGCGAGACGGCGATGATGGCTTTGGTGCGCGGCATAATCACCGCATCCAGTAGCTTCGGATCGAGGTTGTACGTGCGCGGATCAATGTCCACAAAGACCGGCCGCGCTCCAAGCAGCGCGATGGTCTCTGCCGTCGCGACAAAGCTAAACGGCGTGGTTACGACCTCATCGCCGATGCCGACGCCAAGCGCCATCAGTGCAATCAGCAGCGCGTCAGTTCCACTCGCACACCCGATGCAGTACCGGCTACCGGTGCGCGCCGCCAGGCTCTGCTCAAGTTCCGCCACCTCAGGCCCCATGATGAACTGGCTATGCTGAAGAACTGCGTGAATGCGTGCATCAACGGCAGCTTTCAGGCTTGCGTACTGTGTCTTGAGGTCAACAAATTCCATACTTGCTCTGCTCATTCGAACTCCTCGATTAGCGTTGCGAGGCTACAGCTTCGGCAACACGGAGACCAAGGACCCGCGCCGTCGTCCACTTGCCCCCGAAGACGCTGACAACGTCTCGACTTTTTTCAATGGCGTATTCGCGTGTTGCTTTGTTAGGGTTCGCGTGGGAGCGGATCAGCGGACGCAACCCTGAGAAGACACCGCAGATATCCACGTTCCGCGATGGGAAATAGTGATGGTAAAGCTCCAGCAAATAGCTCGCCTCTTCCAGACTGCAGCAGATTGGCTCGCTGAGCTTCTGGCGCACCTCGGTGGTTCCTACCAGCGTTTTCGCCTGATGGGGAAGCACGAAGCAAATTCTGCCATCACTTGGGGCCTGCAGCAGAAAAGCGTTCTCACACTCAGAGTCGAGCAGGAGGTGGCTGCCGCGAATGAGGTCCAGATGGTGTTGGGCTTCGATGCCGCTCGTCTCCAGCAACTGCCGCGCCCACGGACCGGCTGCGTTCACGACCTTGTCGTAGCACCGCTGCTGCCCGTCAACTTGCACGGTAGCATCGGGTGATATGGCTTCGACTAAATTTTCCGTATGCATCCGAACGCCAGCCGCCGTTGCTTTTTCTGCTGCCCAAAGGCCGAGAGCCTGGTCATCCATCTGCCCGTCGAAAAAGGTGAACGCTCCCAGCAGACCTTCCGACCGCAGATCGCTGCAGGAACGAAGGACCTCTTCCCGCGAGCACCAGCGCGAATAACCAAGAGAAGCTTGCCCTGCGAGCCAGTCGTAAAGAGTCAATCCGCACCAGATCATCCATCCCGGCCGGCGGCTCCCCTTATAAACAGGCACGTTGATTTGCAGAGGCTTGGCCAAGTGCGGCGCTCTTACCATCCACCACCGGCGCTCGTGAAGCGCTTCCCTTACCAGTTTAAGGTGGCCCTGCTCCAGGTAACGCAATCCTCCGTGCAGCAACTTGGTTGAGGCAGAACTGGTTGCGCCCATCAACTGGCCGCGCTCGAACAGGTCAACCGAACAACCCTTGAGTGCCAGCGCCCAGGCGGACATCACACCATTGATGCCGCCGCCAACCACCGCTACTTTTATTGCGCCGGCTTGCAGCAAGTATCCATGACTTTGTAGTTCGAGTTGCACGCCCGGCAGTGAGCGTGATCGTTCGACAATTCCAGACGGATGCCACACTGGCAGATCCAGCCGATCCTCCTCCCGGGATTGCCCACGACCAAAGCGTAGTCGGGCACGTTCTTTGTGATCACGGTTCCAGCGCCGATCATGGCATAGCTCCCGATCACATTACCGCAGAGGATCACCGCATTGGCTCCAATCGTCGCTCCTCGCTTTACCAGAGTTTCTTGATACTCGTGCTTGCGTACGATGTGACTGCGCGGGTTGATCACGTTGGTGAAAACCATGCTGGGCCCGCAGAACACATCGTCTTCGAGCACAACCGCGTCATACACCGAGACGTTGTTCTGGATTTTTACGTTATTCCCGATTCGGGCTTTGCCTACGAAGACATTCTGTCCTAGCGAGCAGTTTGTCCCAACCTCCGCAGCGGAAGTGATGTGGGTCCAGTGCCAGATTCTGGTCCCCAGGCCGATCTTTGCACCCGTATCAATAATTGCCGTCTCGTGAGCGAAATAGCAGAGTACGGGCGCGGATATGGATTCAATCATGCTGGTGTTCCAGAGAACCAGTGTTCCAGAGGCCTAGTGTTCCAGAGGTAAAGACACGCGGCGCCCATCCCGGGCTGAGATGTACATGGCGGTTAGCAACTCCAGCGACCGCAGGCCTTCGCGGCCATCGGTGTCCGGCTCGCATCTTCCCCGCAAGACCTCGATAACGTTCTCGTAGTAAAGCGCGTGACCAGAGCCGTAAACCGACTGACTTACATAACTGCTCTCCTGCGTCAGATTGTCATCCGGATCAGGCGAGTCGAATTCCCAGTGCTGGATTTCATTCGCCGCGACGCCGCCCACGCGAGCCGTCCCCCGCTCGCCGAGGATGGTGATTGACCCCTCCATGTTTTTTGGATAAGTCAGCATGGTGACATTCAACGATCCCAACGCCCCCGAGCGCCACTTGATGCCGACAACCCCGGTATCTTCGACCTCGATGTTGCGGGCCAGAGTGCCAATGTACGCCTGCACGCTTTCTACGGGGCCAACTATCCAGTCGAGCAGATCAACGTAGTGGCTGGCCTGGTTCATGAGCGCGCCGCCATCGAACTCCCATTTTCCGCGCCAGCCTTCGCTGTCGTAATACTCCTGCGGGCGGGTCCAGAATACGTTGACTGTGGCCATAAAGATGCGTCCAAAGCGGCGCTTCTCGACGGCGCGCTTGAGCAACTGCAGAGTAGGATTCTTGCGGTTCTGTTTGACGACGAAGAGCCGCAGCCCAGCCCGGTCGAAGATTTCGACCATGCGCCTGCCGTCTTCCCAGCGCGTGGCCATCGGCTTCTCGGTTATAACGTGGCATCCCGCCTGGGCGGCTTCGATAGCTTGCCGCGCATGCAATCCGCTTGGAGTCGCGAGCATGACAATATCGGCATCTGACTCGGCCAACAACTCTGTCAATGTCTTGTATCCCTGCACTCCCTGTTGCGACATGGCTGCTTCCAGGCGCTCGGACTCGGTATCGCATACTCCCACTAGTTCGATGTCCTGCGCATGAGTGCTTGCAGACGAAAAATGGTTCTTCGAAATACGCCCACAGCCCACAATCGCAAGCCGTATCTTGCGATCAGTGATCTGTAACCGGGTAGTCAGACCTAACGTGCGAGTTGAAATAGAAACCGACATTGTAGATACCTTATTTCGTTAATCGTTGGTCAGAGTTCGAATCTGGATTCGGAGTTTGGCCGGCGCTGCTTGCAGACTTTACGGGCGCGCTGCGTAAACGGCTGCAACGCCCGCAGTCTGGAGTATGACGTCAATGGTGCGGCGGCCCATTCCACGAGTCAAACTGCCGGGCACGAAGATAATGTCCCCGGCCTGTAATGGAAGATCAGGGCTTTGCGATTTCAAAATCATTTTCAGATTCAAGGGAATCTCTTGCCGCGTTTCCTGAGTTGTACGGATGAGGCTGGCCTTGGTGATCGAGGCCGAGGATTTGATGCCTTCCGCCAACGCCAGCGCCTGCATCACGCTAAGGGTCGCACGACGGTCGAGCAGAAACCCCCCAGGCCGTTCAACGTCACCAAGAACATAAACGATTCCAGTCTGACCTACTGTGATGTTATCGCCCGGCAAGATTTCAGGGTTGCTTTGGCCCTCATCCTTGTCGCTCAAATCAACGTGAATGGTCTGTGTGGAATCTCCCTCACGCGCTATGGTGACCGTGTTACCGGCGCGTGAAGTCAATCCGCCAGCAACTGAAATGAGATCGCGAAGCCGGTGCGAGCGTAACAACGGATACGCGCCTGGCCTCGAGACTTCGCCCGTGATGTAGGCCGATTGACCAGCGTATTCCGCGACGAAGACAGAAACCTGTGGGTCTTTGACGAAGTTTCCCTCAATCAGTTTGCTTCGGATTAGTTTTTCGAGTGCACTCGGAGACATACCCTGAACAGCAATTTCCCCGATCAGCGCCATCGTGATCTTTCCATCGCTATCCACGCGGATTTTTTGTGTCAGCTCCGGGGTATCGAAGACGTTGATCTCGAGCAGATCGCCGGGGCCAAGCGCAACCCGCGCGCCAGTAATGCCCGTAGATAATGAATCTCTTGCAGCGAAGGTTCCCCCTGCTGTGGGGGCGCTGCCTGCTTGCTGCGCTTGAGGCTCAGTAGCCTGCGCCTGCACCCTGTCAGTTTCCCTCGCCTGCGCCGACAAAATCACGGCAGCCAACAGGATAAACAACAGTAAAAGGATGGTTTTAGACTGCTGCATTATTGCGCTTCCTTCCGTTCTCGTTGAAATAGCGGGCGTAAAGGGATGGGCTGTTGCCGTAGTATCCATGGGCCTTCAAATCAAAGTCGTTGATGATCGCGCCCGCCACGTTGGCATCTACACGAGCCAGTATCTCCTGGGCCCGGAACAGATCCTGGCGCCGGCTTTGCTCAGCACGCAGCACGAGCACGACGGTATCAGCCATAGTCGCGAGTATGGCCGCGTCGCTGAGACCGATAACCGGTGGGGCATCAATAATGACCTGATCAAATTCCTGGCGCCACAATGAAACCAATTCACGCATCCGGTCGGAGTCGAGCAGGTCGGGAGGCTTCGATGGCCTGGCGCCCGCGGGCAGAATAAACAGATTGGGCAGCTCGGGGTGAGGCAGGTAGGATTCTCTGGGGTCGCCGCCGGTGAGCGCCGCGCTTAATCCTCCGTTGCGACGAAGATTCAAGCAACGATGCAAGCCGGCCCAGCGCAGGTCGGCATCCACCAACAGCACGCGGCGTTTTTTCTGGGCGAACACCACCGCAGTATTCACGCTGGTCGTCGTTTTGCCTTCACGGGGCAGAGGGCTTGTAATTAAATGCACCTTCGGGGCTGGTCCGCCGTTGGGGAGAAGCAGCACCGTGCGCAGAGATCGGTAGGCATCGGCCATCTCGCTTTCCGGACGTTCCAGCGCCGCAACTAGAGTCGCACCGCTCGCGCCGTTTCGGTTTGCTGATGACAGAATTCCGCGTGCAGCACTTTCGCTCAAGTGGGGCACAATACCGAGCGCCGGCAGAGAGCCGACGTCAGCTACATCATTCGGCGATGCGATGGTGGTATCAATGTTGTTGAGCAGAAAGCACAACGTCAAACCACCTAACGAACCAACAAACATTCCCATTGCGAGATTCAACACGGGGCGGGGCTCGACAGGACTTACTGGAATTGCTGCCGGATCAATGACCGCCACATTCGTCGCTTTGAGACCCGCAATGATGCCGGCTTCTTTCAGCCTCTTCACCAGTTGTTCGTACAATTCGCGGGTGGCATCCACATCATGCTTCAGCATCGCGGCTTGGATGCTGGCCTCATTGGTGTCATAGGCTTCCAGCTTCTGTTTTTCAAATTCGTCATGCAACATGGACTCGCTCTTGAGTGCCGCTTCGTATTGGTCCTTGATCTTTCCGCGGGTACGATCAAGTTCCAGCCTGGTGGCCTCAGCGGCTTTCTCTAATTGCGCTTTCACCTGGATGACCTTGGGGTAAGCGTCGCCATACTTGGCATCTAGCTGTGCGTACTGGTTCTTGAGGTCAGCCTCTTGCGTGTGCAATACCTGCAGCGTGCTGCCGGGGGTGAGCTCTGCCAGAGACTCCGGATCGCCAGTCATGGCCACGCGGTAACGGGCTTCGTGCACGATGCGGTTGGCTCGTGCGTCCACGAGTTGCTGGTTGACAGTGGTCAACCTTTCAATCACAACATTGTGGTTTTCGTCGGTGCCAAAGATGCCTGTCTTTCTCTGATAGTCGAGGAGTTTTTCTTCAGCCAACTCCGCGTCTTTCTTCACATCATTCAGTTGCCCAGACAGCCAATTCGTTGGCCGCATGGCAGCCAGGTATTTCATCTGGAAGCCCTGCTCGACGTAGGTATCGGCGAGCGTGTTCACGACACTCGCCGCGAGTTCCCTCGATTTGCAGCGGAACCGGATCTCGATGATTTCAGTCTTTGGCACCGACTGAACATGCAACCGGCTGTGAAACTCATCCAGCAGCATCCTCCTGCATTCCGGACCGATACTGTCAAAAGACTGGTTCGGCGGCGTCACACATTCTGCTGGCCCGAGGATGAATCTTCTGTGCGCTGTTTCAGGGCGCTGATCCAGACGCAGTTGCTTGATCACATCCCATGCCAGGGCATCGGTCTGCAGCACGTTCACCTGGGTTTGTAGTTTGGTCTCAGAGTCCACTCCGGCAGCCTTCGCCAGAGCATCCATGTCGAAGCTGCTCGGAGAATCGAAGTCCACGGTCAGCCGGCCAATGCCTTCGTATCTGGTCGGCAGAACCAGTGAAATGATCAGTGCCGTCAGTATGCCCATGGCAAGGCAGGCGAAGAAGGCGGTCCTGCGCTTCAACAGGATCTGCCACACCTCGCGCAGTGTGATCTCGTCACGCTCGCGCGGTGAGCGCGGTTTCATGGCGAGATACGTTCGCGCGCCATACCCGCGCGGTATGATGCTGCCATTGGGTTCGTGTTTTTCGTTCAGATCCATCAGGGTTCCAAAAATCTCATGCTGAGTATTTGCCAGCAACCACTACACACAAGGTTCAAGTTCGTCCGCATAGACGTGCACCGCGAAGCTGCGCATGATGCAATCAACGCTGACAACCACACGCAGGTGGCCATCCTTGCGAATGACCACGCCTTCTAACCCGGCCAACGCTCCCGACCGGATACGCGCGCGATTTCCGACCTTAAGATAAGGATAGGGATCTACCTGCCGTAACCGCAGTCCGGCACGAAGAGTATCAATCTCGGCGTCGGGAAGGGGCAGTAACTCTCGGCCAGTGCCGACGATGGATACGACAGTTGGCACTTCCAGAACACGCACGCGTTCGGTGAGTGCAATCCTCGCGAACAAGTATCCAGTGAACAGCGGCAGTTCGACTTTCTGGGTCGTGCGGTTCTTCCAGCGCTTGGTTACGGTGTACAGCGGCAGAAACACCTCTACCCCCTTCATCCGAAGATGCCGTTCGACCCGCTTCTCCTGGTTCGAAGCGGTATACAGGGCGTACCAGTTGCGGACTGGTTCCATGCGAGAGGGGGTAGCTGCGTTAGGCGTCGAATCTTCGGCGTCCACAGCGTAAGCGGCTTGTCTCATCATTCAAGGTTGCCGTTAGGTATTGTTGGGTTTCTTTATTGGTATGTTGGAACCACTGTTGTGAGACGGTTGCGAGGAACAACCCTCATTCGGCCAAGGCTTCGCCATCGCGGCTTAGCCACTGCAGTTTTACACATGTTTTACACAGGCAAAAATTTAGAAGACAGGCAGCCCGATTAGTGATGGTGCTAAATATATTTGGGTTCCAATCTTCCAGCGATGACAATACTTTTGGTATGCTCGCCTGGCTTGCGGAGACCGAAACCGAAAATCTAAGTTAATTACTGCAGTTCTTGAATAGGGAAAATCCCAAGTGCGGAAAATCCTCGATTCAGAAAAACTATAGAGTGCGAATGTTTCGAACGCATTAAGATTCAGTGAATCGAAAGTTAAAATCCAGATACGAAAGTGGAAAAACGGAGTCGCATATGTCCTGTTGGCGCAGCAAAGGTCGTCCAGAAGACCATGCGTGTCTTACCGCTTGTAAGAGCCTGGAAGCTTACCAGCCAATTCGAAAATTTCGAAACTGCACTGAGAACTGACAACCGAGAACTGCTTTCCTAATACGAAAACGGTCTCGGCCACAGGCGTACCTTGGTTGTAACCGTTCCACTCGTGCCGCCGGAGTCGTTTATATTCACCGTTACATTCCATCCGCCGATTCTGTTATAGACGTGTGTGCCGATCACGTTATAGTTTTGGCCGCCGGTTGAGACAACGGTTGCTGCTGTGGGTGCGGTTCCGTCTCCCCAATTGATCGTAGTGCCCGAAAAGTCACTGGCTTTACTGTTGGGGTCGCTATCGGCAAAGCTGGCGACGACAAGGGTAAACGGCTTGCCCAAACGCACGCGCAGGTTTCGCCCGTTACCACCGTTGATCATGTAGTCCGCGGTCTGGCATTGAGAAAATTCCGAGGTATTGCCGCCGGGGTCAGTTGCGGTTGCGGTGACAGATTGCCCGCCTACATTCGGTGTTTGAAGAAGGATGGCGCTAAAAGATGCGTTGCCGCTGCCATCGGTGCTTACCGTCTGCGAACCCAGAAGAATCTGCCCCTGGCCGTGGCCGGAGGGACCGCAGGCCGGGCTGCTGAAGAACTCCACCCGGAAGGCGGTATTGGGCGTACTGTTCAGAGTTCCATTGATGGTGGTCTCATCGCAGGCTGACGCGTTGCTCAGCACCGGATAGTTTTGCAGGTTATTCGGCCCGGCATGCGGACCGCCCGGTGTATTGTTCGTAACCCCATCGTTGCCCAGATCAATTCCTAAGACTGTATTGGAAAAAATTGTGTTGCCTTCGATGGCATTGCCGGTCGCCGCGTTCGTGATGACAACAACTCCTTTTTGGTTATAAGCAATGGTGTTGCCGGAGCCGACGGTGGTTCCGCCAATCACGTTGTTGGCCGCGCCCAAGTCAACGGTCACGCCATAAGCGCCATTCCCCAGAGGAGCAGAACCAGAAACATCTACACCAATAAGATTCCCCTGGACCAGATTACCGTTGGTGCCGCTGCTCAGGATCAGGACCCCGTTCTGAAAATTTCCCGAGATGAGGTTGCGCGCAGCCGGCGTGGTTCCTCCTATACTGTTATTGATCGTTCCGCCGCCGAGCTGCACGCCTTGGGCGTTGCCCACGGCAGCCGTACCTGCGGCATTTGTGCCTATGAAGTTGCCCACTACAATATTGTTGTTTGCCGTTGGCCCGGTGATGAACACGCCGTAATTATTGCCGGAGACAACGTTGCCCGCCCCTGCCGCCGTACCCCCGATCGTGTTGTTCGTGGTGACGCCTGGACCGGCGCTGCCCGCGATGCGCACGCCAAAATTGTTGCCCAGGGTTGCAGTGCCCGCTGAATTGACGCCGATAAAGTTCCCTTCCACCAGGTTGTTGCTGGCGCCGGGGCTGTTGATGTCAATACCGGAGTTGGTGTTGCCTGAGATCACGTTAGCCATCCCGGCAGTTGTGCCTCCGATGGTGTTGTTACCGGCGCTGATCAGAGAGATGCCCGTGGAGTTGGGCACGGCGGCTACGCCTGCGGCGTTGGTGCCGATGTAATTGCCCAACACCTGATTTGCGGTTGCGCCTGCGCCATTGAGGTTAATGCCTGATCCAGCGTTGCCCGAGATGAGGTTGCGCGCAGCCGCAAGCGTCCCGCCGATGGTGTTATTGGCGGTCTGGATCAGGATGCCATCCCCATTACCCGCAGCGGCCGTACCGGAAGCATTCGTGCCGATAAAATTTCCTGCAATGGTATTGTTGCCGTTTCCGATCACCAGGATCCCATATTGGGAAAAACCATGAATCACCAGCCCGCGCACAGTCGTGTTTCCGCCGGTAATCGTAAGACCGGTCGCGCTTCCCGCGCCGCTGCCATTGAGTTCAATCACGGGTGTAGGGCTGGTGGGCGACTGGCTGTATCCATCGAGAAGAACCGGATTCGTGATGGCGGGCAGCGCCGAAGCCAGTGTGATGGTCTGCACTCCCCCTCCAGGAATACTAAAGGTGATCGTGGTCAGGTCGGGATCGGCGTTGACATCAAGGATCGCCTGCCGCAATGAGCCCGCCCCGGAGTCGGCGGTGTTCGTCACCACCGGATTTACGATGACCTTCCCGGTCATTGCGGCTAAATGGACTGAGCAGTAGTAAGCGAAAGTACCGGCGCTGTTAAAGGTAAAGCTAAACGTACTAGGAGCACTATGGGCCCCTGAATCCCACTTTCCGTCTGCCGTGCATGTGCCCGAACAGGTGCCCGAAGTCGTGGAATGAAAACCCGAAACCCAATCCCACTGGACCGTATCGCCGGCGTTGATCGTCGTGCTGCTGGTAGCGCTCGCGACATCAACGAAATTGTGCAGATTATTGACACCAACGTTGACGTGCCTTGTGGCTGCCCCGGAGGGCAAAATGGAAAGCAGCACAATGGCCAGCAACCTCAAGGCAAGGGAAAAAACGTTAGGACAGTTTCCCGCTAATGCTGAGACAAACTTGGTTATCTTCATGGCTCCTGCTCGTTAAGCGGAATCCAAACCGACCCCGGAAAATTGTTTAAAGTTTGTTTGTTGCTAGATTCTTAAAAGACGCAGGGCCCAATTACAACAGAAGATAGCCTGCTCGTCCGACCTATTTTAAAGTCGTGGAGTGAAAAGTGTTGTTAAAGTGTTGTTAATCAAAATCCACAAGTGGAATCTTTAAGACAGCGCACACCTTCCAGCCCGCCACCGGTTCACTTGCTAACCTGGCTAGTTTCAACCGCTTGGACTAGCTAAGCCCGATTTTGTAATGTTCCATGTGCAGTACGGAATTTTACGAAGCAGAACGGAGCCGGAGCGACAAAATGCATTCCGGCACCATTTAGGCCCAAAACGTGCGATCAAGCGTTCTATATTGGATCGCCTCGGCCAGATGCAAACTTTCTATCTGAGACGTCCCTTCCAGGTCGGCAATCGTGCGCGCAACTTTTAGAATTCTGTCGTGGGCCCGCGCGCTTAGCCCTTGTTGTTGCATCGCGCGCTCCAGCAGCCGCTCACTCTCGCCAGAAAGTTCACAGTATGTCCTGATCTGCCTGGCGCCCATCTGGGCGTTGGAGTAAATCCGCTCGCCGGCGACAGCAAAGCGATTAAGCTGCACTTCACGAGCGCGTATGACGCGCTCACGAACCTGCTCGGAGCTCTCTGGTGTGCTGCCCGTGCGTAGCTCTTTGTAGTTCACAGCCGGCACGTCAATGTGGATATCAATGCGATCGAGCAGCGGCCCTGAGATTTTGGACATGTAGCGCTGAATTATGGGCTGCGTGCATTGGCAGTCGCGCGACTTGTCATTAAAAAATCCGCAGGGACACGGATTCATCGCCGCCGCCAGCATGAAGCGGGCTGGAAAAGTCAGCGACATGGAGGCCCGCGCAATGCAGACGCTGCCATCTTCCAGTGGCTGGCGCATGACCTCTAGAACGTTGCGTGGAAATTCCGGCAGCTCGTCCAGAAAGAGTACGCCATTGTGGGCCAGCGAGACCTCTCCCGGACGCGGCACAATCCCGCCGCCAATCAGCCCGGCATCGGAAATCGTGTGGTGCGGCGAGCGAAAGGGCCTCACACCCACCAATCCCGTACCCGCGTCCAGCACGCCGGCAACGCTGTGAATTTTGGTGGTCTCCAGAGCCTCTTCGAAGGTAAACGGCGGCAGGATGGTGGGCACACGCTTGGCCAACATGGTTTTACCCGAGCCCGGCGGCCCGATCATCAGGATGTTGTGCCCACCGGCGCATGCAACCTCAAGCGCACGCTTAGCGGTTTGCTGCCCGCGGACATCTTTGAAATCCACGGCGAAGTGCTGCGCCTGCTGCAAGACTGCAGCCGGATCGCTGGCTAAAGGAGCAATACCATTGCTGTGGTTCAGGAAGTGGACTACCTCCATCAGCGACTTCACCGGATAAACATTCACACCCGCAACCACGGCTGCTTCGCGCGCGTTGACCTCAGGCACAATCAGGTTCAGGATCTTGCGGTTGCGGGTGGCCATGGCAATCGGCAGAGCGCCACGCACCCCCCGGATGCCGCCATCGAGCGACAGCTCGCCCACCAGCACATATTCCTTGAGTTCTTTCTTAATCAGCCCGCCATAGGCGCCAATGATTCCCAAGGCCATGGGCAGGTCGAATCCTGAGCCTTCTTTCTTGATGTCGGCAGGCGCAAGGTTGATGGTGATATGCGTCGGCGGGACATCGTAGCCGCAGTTTTTCAAAGCCGCGCGGACCCGCTCCCGGCTCTCGCGCACCGCGGCATCGGGCAAACCCACGGTATGAAACCGGTCTTCGTTGATCTTGATGCCAGAGACATCCACCTCGACTTCGATGATGTTGGCGTCTATCCCATAAACCGCCGCGCTGAGAGTTTTGAAGAGCATAAGGGAATCAAAGTAAAAGGATAACAGGGGTTAAATTGCGGAGTATAACGGCAGCCACAAAAAAAGAAAACGGTCTAGGCGTGAAAAGGCAGGAAATCGAAAAAATCGTCCGATCAAGCTTTCTCCTTCAATCGGACGCACCACCGAGCGGAGCGGCCTATGAATAGGCAGCTCCGCCCGAATTGGTGGTCGGTGATTGCAAAGGCCGGATAGGGGATCCGGCGGGGATAGCAACCACCTTACCTGTCGTCAGCGTCGCGCCCGGTAGATGCGGGGGCCGCGGGCGTTACGCCGACCCGGAATCCGCTCAACACCCAGGCACGCTGGCTTGGGGCAAATCTGGGCGCCAGAATGCCGTCGTTGATCTCACGGGTTACGGCAAAGCGGTTAAACGCGGTAGGAGGAAGATACAACCGCTCGTTGTTGGGGAACCCATCGGACGGGGTATCAATATCACCCTCTACCGCCGAGATGATGCCGTCGCCGTTGGAATCCACTCTTGCGACTTCGATGGCATAAGCGTCGAACAACCGCCGTTGCAGATTTTTCACATGAGGCTCAAACGATGCCAGCCTCTCGTAAACATCCAGATAAATCTCATTGGCCAGGCCGCTGGGCACGCCACGCTCGCGGAACTCGCGTTGCGCATCAACCGTGCCATCGAATTTATCTGGGTCGCGCGGAAGGTTGGGGTCATCGCCCACTCTCACAGGATCATTTCTAACTCCGTCAGGGCCTGAGCCCGGAACAATGGAGAGCAGCTTGCCGATCTCGCCGTCAATAAAAGCGTCAGGGATTTCACCGGTGCTGTCCGCCAGTCCTCCGGTGAAAGGCAGCTCGTAAAGAGGATGAATCCAGTTCGTACCCTGGTAGTTGAACTCCCAATAAGAGTGCACATCGCTTTGTTGCATAGCGTTGTAAGCGCCCATGCTCTCCTGAATGGGAACCACGTTGGTTTGCACGTCGGGAAAGTGATCGAACGGGCTGGGGAAGTGTACCAGTCTGCCATCCACCGTGAAGATGTTGCCGGGAGTGTTGTTGCCGCTGCCCATTGCCCTAAGCCTGGCTGCGTCCGCCGGCAGGATGGTTCCAAATTGTGCGTGACCATCAGAACGCGGCGTTGGGTTCACAGCAGGAACGGTCAGGTCGTGGATCATCCAGCCCTCATACCAGCCGCTTTCGTTGTTGATAACAAACAGCGGCGAGATGTCAGTGAACACATCAACAAAAGCTCGGGGATTGTTAGGATCGGTAGGCAGCCCGGGTTTCGGCTCCAGCACAACACGAACCGAGCCCACAGTGGGAAGACCGCAATTCCCGCCAGTGGCAGTTAATTGGACCGCGTCATTCACGCCCGGAAACAGCGCGGTGAAGACATTAGGTTCAAAGCCGGTCGTGTCGAGCAGGTAGTACTGAAAGAGCTGACTCGGCCCATCCGCCTCGGCAAATGCCTGGATCGGCAAGAACGAGTGCGGCCGGTCCGCTAACTGCGTGAGCCTGTCTTTGAGCGGCTGGGGCAGTTTACGAACGTCTCCGCGATTGGCTACGGTTGCGCGGTCCTGCGCGGCATTTGGATTAGCATGGCATGGCGCCGGTGGTTGCTCCGCAAAAACAATACCTGGAAGGAGCATCGTCAAGCTGATGATGACCAACAACATTTGAGGGTTGATATTTTTGAGTTTCTTCATAAAGGGGAACTGGTGCTTCATTGCTTTCTCCTTGCAAAATCAGTTTTGGGCTTGAAGTTTTTAGGTAGAACCCGGGAAGTCGTCACTTGCGGGGTCAATGCAAAACGTCGTACTGCATTTTGTAAGGTTAGAAAGAAACCAAAGTGCAACTGTCACAGCTTTATCAACTGCCTGTAAAAGCTTTGTCAATGTTTGATCTTCTGGCTGTGACGTTCTTCGTAGGCTTGTTTCATCAATAGGGTTGTGTCAGGGCACGGATTTAGAGCTTGCGGAAAGACTCTTCGTTACAGAAGACGTGTATCAGGGCTCGACTTTAGTCGGGCCATAAGTCGTTCAGAAGGTGTTGGGCTTTAGCGCCTGCAAAACAAAAATCGTGGTGGAAAGACTTTTTCCGCAGCCTCTTTATCCGTGCGGTAACGCGCCCTAATAAATATTGGGCTTTAAGCTCCTGCGGCTCCTTAGATCCCTTAGATCAAAGTCCCGCTTTGTGGGATTCTGTCTTGCGAGACTTCTTTTCCAGTAAGTCCCATTTTGGTACTTTGTTTCATTGCACCTGTACTTAAAAATCTTGCTTGAAAAATGGGCTTATTCGCAGTAACATCGCTTAATTCCAGGGCCATTCCGGCGCGCCAATCAAAGGGGTGTGCTGGAGCAAGCAAGTTCTCAATCTCTATCTTGAAAGGGCGAGCGCGACGGCGCAGCAGCTTGATTTTGGCTGCGGAGCCCTTGGATGAAGACTTTATTTTATGGGCCGCAGAGCCGAACCACGTATTGAGATCAGCCTGCCCGTCCGAGTGTGGGGGATGGATCGAAATGGGAAACCATTCATCCAATCTGCTTATACTGCGGATATCACCAGAAGTGGCGCGCGCCTGCGCGACCTGTTCTGTCTGGATAAGACCGGCGAGGTCATCCGCATACAGCACGGATTAAAGAAAGCCAACTTCACCATCCAATGGATTGGCGACCCGGGAACCACTCGTGGCGGAGAAGCTGGCATCCACTCCATGGATCCCGAGAGATACATCTGGGGCGTTCCGCTTCCTCAAGCCAGTTCGATAGACATTTACGAAGTAAAAACACCTAAGTCCCCCTTCTTGTCTCCGGACCGCGGAAACGTGTCTGCTTTCGCTGCGCTCACTCCCACAGCTTTGGCCGCTGAAGCCGCCAGGGTCACAAGGATTGAGGGCCGTTCCGGTGAAATGCGGGCAGCCACCCGCTACGCTTGCAACGGCACGGCGGAAGTAGGCCCGGAAGGCGGCAGCATCCCAATTTGGTGCGGCCTCAGTGATATCAGCATCTCCGGCTGTTACGCCGAAACCACCTCTCCTTTGCCGGTGGATACGCGGGTTTATGTCCGACTGAAAATTTTTGGAGTGCAGGTACAAGCACTCGGTATCGTGCGCACCACGCATCACGGAGTCGGCATGGGAATCTCATTCGCAGAAATGGGGGATGAAGACCAGGTAGAACTGCGTTCCATCCTGCAAGGCCTGGCAGTAAAGTCTCAAAATGGAGAAGCCGCTTCCGCTCCCAATCCAAATTCAGTTTTGTTCGCTCCCAAACCTTCGCCTGCACTCTTGCATGACCGCAGTCTTCTCCTGGTTCATAACCGTCCACAAACCGAGAGCGCCAAGAAAACGGCGCCCGCTGCTGATCCGCAAGTTGCCGATCGTCTCGAACAACTGGTCCGTGAGTTGGAGGAGCTGCCAGCGGCCTTCCGTCCGGAGATCGTAGATCCGCGCATCCTGCAAGAATTCAAAAATAGCGTTGATCACGCTCGGCGAGCCGCAAGCGCGGTGCAGCAATGGATGGAATTGCAATCACAGAACCGTGACCCCTTCCAGGCTCTTCACAAGCTGAATGAGGACCGCGTTCGCGTCGTCGCCGGCTTGAACCACCGCATCTCTATGGATATAGACGCCGGCGATATTGATCTCGACAACAACGGCCTGAACGAACTGTATGAATCCACCAGGGATCTGTACACCCGCCTGCAGAAGCTGTTCAAGAAATGGTAATAAAGAAGCATTCAGCACTCAGCCGTCAGCCAAAGCCTTTTCTAAATCGGAATTCGGCATTTACTTTATCTCTCCACCGCCATCGCCACCGAATTTCCTCCGCCCAGGCACAGTGCGGCAATGCCTCTGTGGGCATCGCGGCGAATCATTTCGTAGAGCAGCGTTACTAAGACCCGCGCGCCGCTTGCGCCAATGGGATGTCCTATGGCCACAGCTCCGCCATTCACGTTGACCCGGGCTGGGTCGAGGCCAAGTTCCTTCATTACAGCGATGGCCTGCACGGAAAACGCCTCGTTGAGTTCGTAAAGATCAACATCGTCGGCCTTCCATCCAGTCTTCTGCCAGATCTTGCGTACGCCTGACACTGGAGCCATCATCACCCACGCCGGTTCCACACCGCTCGTTGCCTGGGCCACGATGCGCGCCATCGGTTCCGCGCCCAGTTGCTTGGCGCGCTTATAGCTGGTCACCACTAACGCTGCAGCGCCATCGTTCACGCCGGGAGCGTTGCCTGCGGTCACTGTCCCATCTTTTTTGAATGCAGGCTTGAGCGCGCGCAGAGCTTCAATAGTCGTATCTTCCCGGACCGATTCATCTTTATCAAACAAAACCGGCGCCTCGCCTTTTTTCCTGGCCGGCAACTCGACGGGAACAATCTGCGACTTGAAGCGGCATTCCTTCCATGCTTCCGCAGCTTTGCGGTGCGAGTTGAGCGCGTACTCATCCTGCTGCTCACGCGTGATGCCGTACTTCTCGGCCACGTTCTCGCCGGTCATGCCCATGTGGTAATTGTTGTAAACGTCCCACAGACCATCGTTCACCATCGAGTCAATAATTTGCGCATTGCCCAGCCGGTATCCTTTGCGCGCCTGCGGCAGCAGATACGGAGCGTTCGTCATGGATTCCATTCCGCCTGCGACCACAATCTCGCTGTTGCCCGTTTGAATGGCCTGTGCCCCGAGCGCAACGGCTTTTAATCCGGAGCCACAAACTTTGTTGATGGTCATCGCGCCGACTTCGGGAGCGAGTCCGCCATTGAGCGCCGCCTGCCGCGCCGGGTTTTGTCCCAGGCCGGCGGAGACTACGTTGCCCATGATGCACTCATCCACCTGCTTGGGATCAACCTGGGCACGCTTCACCGCCTCGCGCACTGCAATCGCACCAAGCTGTACTGCGCTCAGCTCCGTCAGCGATCCTTGAAACTTCCCTACCGGCGTACGCACACCGGAGATAATGACAACATCGTTTTCGTTGTAAGCAGGCATACAGAACACTCCTGGAAGCAATCTCTAATTCTTCATTATAAGATGGATGACAGCTTCACAATAAGGGTGAGCGCGAAGCGAGCGCCGGATCGCGCGAGCGTAGCGCGAGGGCGAAGCGGTTTACCGCGGAGCCCTTAGACGAAAGCTAACGAGGTGACACTTGGCAACCACGACTCCCGTAACTCCAGCCGTCGAACAACCAAAGTACTATCGTCTGCTCGCGCCCTGGTGGCACACCTTGATACTTGTTGGAATTATGGTGCTTGCCTCGGGCGGGCAGGCACATACGCTCAACGGAGTCGTACAGCAGCACGGACGCATGCCGCTCTACATCACAACCATCGCCTTCGAATGGATACTGGTCGGCTTCGTATGGCTGGGGATCCATCGTCGTGGCATCCGTTTGCGTGACCTGATCGGCGGAAGATGGAAATCACCAGAAGATTTTCTGCTCGATATCGCCATCGCAGCAGGCTTCTGGATCGTATCCGTCGCTGTTCTGGCCGGCATGCAATACGCACTGGGCATCGTAAAGATGCACGACGCAGAAAACCTGGCCAAGGAGCGGCTGGCCAAGATCGGTTTTCTATTTCCCCAAACCAAGCTGGAAATAGTTTTTTACATCGGCCTGGCCATCACGGCGGGGCTTTGCGAAGAGCTCATATGCCGTGGCTACCTGCAGAAACAGTTCCACGCCATGACGGGCAACGTATATCTCGCCGCGCTTTTGCAGGCAGTTGTGTTCGGCGCCGCGCATGGTTACCAGGGTGTGAAATTGATGGTCGTCCTCGGAACTTACGGTTTTCTCTTCGGCCTGCTCGCAATATGGCGCAGGAGTCTCCGTCCTGGCATGGTGACCCACGCCTGGCAAGATCTCTTCTCTGGTCTTGTGGGACGAGTGATGTTGGAGCACATGCGATGAGCTTTTCAGAACTCGCTGAGCTCGAACGTAAAAAACTCGGACTCAGACGGTAAAACAAAATTCTTCGGCGATTTTTTTCTTTGAGACCCCGGTTGGGGTGTATCTGAATAATGACTTCATGTGTATTTTTTTCTTGACTTCATTTTTCAATCCTTCTATACATTGCTTAATCGCAACAGAGCATCGTTGCAACACATTCCATGCAGAATGGAAGGGAGAATAGCAATGCCAGCAAAAAAGAAAGCCAAAAAGAAAAAGAAGTAACATCGCTTTAGCGAAAAGCGAAAACCAAAGGGGACGCAAAATGCGTCCCCTTTAACTTTTTATTTCTTCAATCACGCAATGAATCGATGAACTACGTCTCTCCCGAACCGATCGCCTGCTTCTTGAACTCGCCCGCCAGCGTCATCTGCTCCGGCGCATTGCTGCCGGCTAGGCTCTGCACCCGATTGCCGATGCGCGCAAACTCGCGTGTGCTGTCTTCGTAGCTGCGCGCGGCATTGCGCAGGTGCGTGCCCAGCTTGGCGTAGACTTCATCAAACTCTTCCAGCTCCACTTCCAGCGATTGCAGCTCTCGCAAGATGCCTTCCGCGCGCTGGCTGATGCGCATGCTGTTCAATCCCACCAGGATGGTCTGCAGGTAGGCGTACAGCGAGTTCGGCGATACCGGCATCACCCGCTTCTGCACGCAATAGGAGTAGAGATCATTTTCATCTTCGTCGCGGATGATGGCCTCGTAATACACGTTCTCCGCCGGGATATACATCAGGGCAAAAGGCATGGTCCCCTCCGCCGGGCGGATATAGCGAGCAGCGATCTCATCAATGCGCTCCCGCACATCCTTAAGGAACTTCTTGCGTGCTGTCTTTTTGTCAGCGTCAGTCTGTGCTTCCGCAATGCGCCTGAAGTTTTCCAGGGAAAACTTGGAATCAATGGCCACCATGCCTTTCTCAAAGTGCAGCACCGCGTCAGCAACCTCGCCGGAAGGAAACCTGTATTGCATGCAGAACTGCTCGCGCGCAAAGACGCTGGCCAGCATGTTTTCAAGCTGGGTCTCGCCGAAGCCGCCTCGCAGCTTGGGCGCACTTAAGACGCGCTCCAATTCAGACATCGAGCGCGAAAGCTCTCCCAGTTGCCGCGCCTGCTCGGTCATCGTGCCCACTTGCTTCTGCAGACCGGCAAAGGTGCTTTGCACGTTGGCAATGCGGTCGTTGACCTCTTTGGAGCTGGAGCGCATGGCCTCAGCATTTTCGTTCAGGCGCTCGGCCACGTGCTGGTTCATGGCGTTCAAACGGTTCCCTACCTCCGCCATCACCGAAGTCAGCGAGCCCTGCATGTTGCTGCTTAGGCCCTGCATCTGCGTGCCAAAAACCGAGGTAATGCTTTGAATGGATTTCTCCGAACTCTCGCGCAGCAGGTTCATCTGGTTGTGCAGTGCCTGCATCTCGCGCTGCGAACCGCTGCGCAACAGCCAGACTAAAAGTCCGGCCAGCGCAACCGCTACTAGCACAATGACGGCTATTGCCATCGGCGACATCAATGGGCTCCTGTAGGAACAGCTTGCAGGGTTTTCTGGATTGTGTAAAGCCTCTGCTCGGTCTCCGGACAAAGCGTGTAGTAGGCGCAGCTTCGGCAATGGAACCCCGGAGTCGGCTCGAACTTGCCTTCTGCGATATCGCTGGCCACCTGGCGAATCTCATCTTCATGCGCGCTCAACTGCTCGGCGGAGCGGGAGGTTTCGATTCGCGTGTCGTCTTCCAGGTTATGAAAGATCAGCCGCTCAGGATGCAAACCCCACGCGCGCGCTGCGGCGATCGCATAGATGGAAAGCTGCAGGCTTTCATCGGCATTTTGCTGGTCACGCGGACGTCCGGTCTTGTAATCGGTGATTGCAACCCGATTTGCGGAATCGAGCGCATCCAGCCGGTCCATGCGGCCAATGACTTCGGTCCCGCCAATCTCGATCCGGAATGTCCTCTCCGTGTTGAGAACCAGAACCGGAGGCCCGGCCTTGTTTGTTTCGAGAAAAGTTTCGAGCTGCGTCGTACCGTGTTTTAGATAGAGCTGCTGTTGCAGGGGATCCTCAAATGGCATGTGCGACATCAGTTCGCGGAAGCGTGGCAAAAGTCTTTCGGCGCCAGGCTGCCGCCCGGCGCGCACCTCGTCGAAGTGAAATTTCAGGACCGTATGCATGACATTGCCAAACAGCATCGCCGCGGGCGTCTCTCCCGGCAACTGCCAGTCGTGCTCGATTTTGAAGCGCAAAGGACAGATCTTGTAACTCTCAATCGCAGTTGCGCTCAACGGCATGCGGCTGAAGTCGCGTTGCGCGGGAAGCTCGAGCCAGCGCGCAATCGAAGCTGCTGGTTGTATGGTCTCGGCTTCTGTCTTCACGTAAGGCCGCGCCGGACGTTGATGCAGAACTTGCGCCAGAGATTTCTCTTTCAACAGCTCCCGCAGAAATCCGTCGGGCGTTCCGTCCTTCCCCCGTCCCGGACGCGCATACAAGAGCAGGTGGTCGGCGGCACGGGTCACGGCTACATAGAACAGCCGGCGCTCTTCTTCATGATGCAATTTCTTATCGTCTTCATCTCCGCCATGCGGAGACCGCCGCAAGGCATCGGGAAAAGCGAACAGCGGCTCCTGACAGCGCAGGGGAAACGATCCTGTATTCAGCCGGATGACGTGTACCTGCTTCCACTCCAGCCCTTTGGCGGCATGTACGGTGAGCAGGCGAACCGCATCCAGTTGGTCGTCTGGTTTCTGCAAAGGCACCGTTCCGCGGGCTTCTTTGAAAAACTCGAGGTATTCCAAAAATTCGTACAGCGAGCCATCTTCGGTAATCGGCTTCTTCTCCCACTCGTTCACAAAATCGCGGAATACCGTCAGCGCCTCGCTCGCAGCATCTAAGCTGAAAACTTCAATGACTCGGCGAATCGTCTGCGCGGCCCTCGGATATTTCTCCAACCGGCTTCGGCAGCTTTGTATCGCCTCGAGCAATTTTCGGCCGCCTTCCAGCTTCCCCAGCGCAGCAATGAGATCAGTCTCGCTGCCGGTTTGGAGCAATGCGTCATGCAAAGCTTTGGGGTCAATCTCAAATTGCGGCAGAGCGGCGGCGCGAAAGAGGCTGATCGCATCCCGGGAAGAGATCACTGCGCGCAGCACCGCCAGTAAGTCGCGAATTGGAGTGCTTTCCAGCACATCAATGCCCGTGACCGTGAAAGGGATGTTGCGCAGAGAAAATTCTTCCGTCAGCTTTTCCCGCTGCGCATGAGTGCGGTAAAGAACGGCAAAGTCGCGCCACTGTAGCTCATCGTCAGAAGCATCACGAGTGGCGTGACGCTCGCGAACCAGTTCAGCGATGTCGGCAGCTTCAGCGCAGATATCCGGCGTCATGACCACGGTCGCCGGCGGTGCTGCCGGCGGCTTGCCCTGCCTGCTGGCCTCTTCCTCACGCGCTGAGCGCAGCGCTGCTCTCTTCCAGCCAACAACATCGGGATTCTTGACAATCGCGGCAAAAGCGATCTGCAAGATCGGAGAAAGTGAGCGGTGGTTACGCTCCAGCCGTCCGTGCTGAACTTTCGGGAAGCGCCGTGCAAATTCATCGAAAGCTCCGCTGGTGGCCCCACGGAAGCGATAAATGGCCTGGTCAGGGTCTCCCACGGCAAAGACGTTTTGCTCTGCGCCCGCCAGCAGCGCTGCCAGCTCAATCTGGGCGACGTTGGAATCCTGAAACTCGTCAATCAATATGAAGCGCGTATGTTTTTGCTCCTGCTCCAGCAAAACGAAATCCTGCCGCAGAATTTCCAGCGCATCCGCGATCATGTCGCCAAACGTTCCCATGTTCTTTGCCGCCAGCATCTGCTCCACTTTGGCGTAGACCTGGGCAATCTCCTCGCAGAGCACCACCACTTCATCGCGCGAGAGTTCTTCAAATTCCTTCGTGCGGCCTATACGTGGCAAAGGCAGCTCACCTGCCCGAAGGCGCTGAACATAGTTTCGATAATCGGAGGCTCGCACCAGCTCATCGCGGCAGCGGTCATAAAAACTCAGCAGGTCATCGAGAAACTTCCCGGGATTGGCCGCCTTGATAAAGCGCTCCAGCGGCAGTTGCGCAACGTTGCGGCGCAGATAGATCCAAAGGTCCTCACGGTTAAGCACCTGGAAGGCCTCTCCATGTTTGCGCAACACCCCATAACAGTAGGCGTGAAAAGTGGAAGCACACAGCCCGCTGGCAGAAATATTTTCGCTCGCCAGCAGGTTTGCAACCCGGTCATGCAGGTTTTTGGCGGCATTTTCCGTATAAGTAACGGCAAGAATCTCTTCCGGCGCGGCGTGAAGGTTGCGGATCAAATAAGCGATGCGCTGCTCCAGCACCGTGGTCTTGCCCGTCCCGGCGCCGGCCACGACCAGCATGGGGCCGTGAACGTGCTCTACCGCAGCGCGTTGAGCATCATCGAGTTGATTGTGCTGAGCAGACATGAACGTGGGAAGACAGACTGGCCATTATGCGGTAGAGTTGCCCCGCCAGCAACTCTGAAAAATACTTAGCGTTGGGTTGGCCCTAATGTCCTTTATTCTCTGCCCGCCATTGCCATCACCACTGCCAACGCGGCAATGGCCGCAGTTTCGGCGCGCAAGATCGTCGGGCCAAGAGACGCCGAGTACCACCTGGAATCGGCGAATTGCTTGAGTTCATCCGCCGTCCAACCACCCTCGGGACCGATCGCCAGCCCCAGCGGACCGGCTTCGGCCGCATTTTCCAAAATCTGCTTCAAAGACTGTGTGCGTTCACTCTCGGCAAGCACAATACATAAGCCCTGCACGCATTGTATCGCCGCCTCCAGCTTCAGCGGACCGGCAATCTCCGGTAGTGAAGCGCGGCGCGACTGTTGCGAGGCTTCGCGTGCAATGCGCCGCCAGCGTTCAGCTCTTTTATCGGCAGCAGCGGCAAGATGTTTTTCCGTGCGCCGTGCGATCACGGGAATGATGCGTTCCACGCCCAGTTCAACCGCTTTTTCAATGGCCCACTCCATGCGATCGAACTTGAAGACTGCAAGCAAGAGCGTGACGGAAGAAACTGAGCCGTCATCAGGTAGCTCTTCGCCTAACTCAAATTCCACCCGTTGCTCTGTGACCGAAGTAATGCGGCCTGCACGCACGACCGCCCGCCCATCAACCTGGGTTACGATATCGAATTGCTGGCCAGGAGTGGCGCGCAGCACGCGCGCCAGATGCAGGGCATGCTCTCCCGTCAGGGCGGCGCGTCCGCTTGTGTGATCAACTTCGTCGGCGATCCAGCGGCGGCGCATGGTCAGCGGCAATCAGCCTTAACTGAAGATATCTTTAACTTTACCGAACAGGGTTTTGCGTTCTGGTTTGTTTTCGATCTGCAGGGTCTCAGCCAACTGGTTGAGCAGCTCTTTTTGATTTTTTGAAAGCTTGGCAGGCGTTTGCACGCGTACTTGCACGTACAAATCGCCACGGCCGCTGCCGCGCAGTACCGGCACGCCTTTGTTCTTGATGCGCAGTGTAGCTCCGCTCTGCGTCCCGGCGGGAATGCTGAGTGTATGTGCACCATCCAGCGTGGGGACTTCGATCTCTGCTCCCAGGGCTGCCTGTGGGAATGAGAGGGGAACCACGCAGTAAAGGTCTTTTCCCTGCCGCTCAAAGAAGGCGTGCTCCTTCACGTTCAGGACAACATACAGATCGCCGGCAGGTCCACCGTTGATTCCGGCCTCGCCTTCGCCGGTAAAAAGAATTTTGGTGCCGTGTTCCACTCCGGCAGGAACTTTGACTCCAATAGTTTTTTCGCGGACCACCCGCCCCTGGCCCCGGCAAACGTTACAAGGATGCGAAATGGTTGTACCCGATCCATTACAACGGCTGCAGGTGCGCGAGACGCTGAAAAATCCCTGCTGAAAACGCACCTGACCGCGTCCACCGCAGGCGTTGCAGGCCGTAGCCGAGTGGCCCGGCTGTGATCCCGAGCCGTCACAGGCTTCACATTCCGCATAGGTGCGAACTTTGATGTCGGTGTTTTTGCCGAATACCGCTTCTTCAAACTCCAGCGTAAGGTCGTAGCGGATATCGCTCCCCTGTTGGGCGCGGGTGCGGCGGCGCGTGCTGCCGCCTGTTCCGAAGATATCGCTGATGCCAAACAGGTCGCCGAAGATATCGTTGAGGTCCTGAAAAGGAAAGCCCTCGACCCCGCCCCCGCCCATGTTCACGCCCTGATGGCCAAAGCGGTCGTACTGAGCCCGTTTGTTGGCGTCCATGAGCACGCTATAGGCCTCGGTGGCTTCTTTGAATTTCTCTTCCGCCTGAGGATTGCCCGGGTTGCGGTCAGGGTGAAACTGCATGGCGAGTTTGCGATAAGAGCTTTTGATCTCCTGCTCGTTCGCGCTGCGTTCCACACTCAGAACTTCGTAGTAGTCGCGTTTTGCGTTGGTAGCCAGTCCCATTTTTCCTTTGTGAGAATTTTTAGTGGTTCGGATTGCGCGCCACGCGCACCATGGCTGGGCGCAACAGGCGGTCTTTCAGTTTGTATCCACGCTGCAGTTCTTGCAGAACGTGATGGTCCGGCACCTGGTTGGTCTCCACCATTTCGATGGCTTGGTGAAGCTGCGGATCAAACGGCTCGCCTTCGGCGGGAACTTCGCGCAGACCGAGTTTGGTGAGGACGTCTGCAAATTGCTTGCGCACCAGCTCCACGCCCGAGCGGATTTCGGTTTTTTCGCCTGCCGAATTCTTCAGCGCCAGATCAAGGCTATCCAGCACCGGCAATAGTGAGGTCACCGCATTCGCCAATGCATAGTCGCGGAACTCCTGTTGCTCGCGCGCGCTGCGCTTGCGGTAGTTGTCAAACTCCGCCTGCAGCCGTGCCAAGCGGTCAAAGAGTTGATCGCGCTCCGCCTTCAGCTTTTGCAGCTCGTCAGAAGCCGCCGGGGTCGCAGATTCCACACCTTTGGCGGAGCCTTCCACGTAACCGTCATCAGCTTCGGCCGATGGCAGCTCGCGTTCCAAGTCTTCGGGTTCCAGATGAGTATTTTTTGTGTTCGCCTGGGCCATACTTTTAACTTTCCTGTTTTAGATTATCAGTTTATTTAGATTCATCCGGCTCGTTTAGGATTCGGTCAAACAGGCGGGCAATATAGGATACAGCCGTGATGCTGTGCTCATAATCAATGCGTGTTGGCCCCAGCACAGCCAGCGACCCTACCACCTCATTGCCGGAGCGCGCTGGCGCCCCGATCAGCACAAAATTACGCATCTCCGGGACTGCTTCCTCGAGTCCAATCACCACCCGCACGGCTTCCTGTTTGGCATCCACATAAGCAGACAGCAGCTCCACGACTCGCTGTTTTTCTTCCAGCGTCTTCAACAGCTCACGCAGGCGGGCGCGGTCCTGCTCGTTTTCCACCAGGTTAGATGCACCTTCAACATAGATGTTCTGCCCCGGCTCTTCTGAGGCCAACGCGCCCTGCCGGTAAAGTATTTCCACTGACTTCATCAGGCGGTCGTATTCGCTGCGCTCCTGCTCAATGCGGCGCGCAATTTCGGTGCGAATCTTTTCCATGCTCCAGCCGCGGAAGTTATCGTTGATATAGCGCGCGGCCAGATCCAGATCGCCTTGCAGGATGTCGTGGTCAACGCGCAGCACGCGGTCGCGCACCACTCCAGACTTGGCCACCACGACTGCCAGGATCTTCTGCTCCGCCAGGCGGGAGAAATATACGTGATCGAATGCGTGATTCAGTCCGCCTGACGTCATGGCCACGCCCACGCCGCTCGACATAAGGGAAAGCACGTGCGAGGTGCGCTCCATAAACTCCTGGACGTCGGTAACGCCGTGGAAGAACCCCTGAATCTTGTCTTCTTCCTCATGAGAGAGGCGCGCCTTGCCGCTGATTTGCTCCACGTAATAGCGATAGGCCTCGGTAGTTGGGATGCGTCCGGCGGAAGTATGGGGTTGCTCGAGGAGCCCCGCATCTGTAAGGTCGGCCATTACGTTACGGATTGTGGCTGCGCTCAGCCCCTCGCGGCTTTCACGCGCAAGGATGCGCGAACCCACGGGTTCCCCGGTTTCTATGAAGGTTTCCACGATAGCGGTTAGAATTTCCCGCCCTCGCGGCCCGATTTGTACTGGCTGCGGCACAGGATCAATCAATCCTTTAAACGATTTAGATGCAAAAGTTTAGATGAATTGCGTGAGCGCTAAGGCTATTTTAGCAAGTTTTGACTACAACTTTCAGCGGATCTGAATCACGCTCTCGCCGCGCGTGGCATTCTGTTCATTCACCCGTTCTACCACCTTGCGGGCAAAATCGTAGAACGACTTGCGCGGACCGGACTCTATGCTGGCGTCACCCAGCGCGATAGGGCTTCCCGAGTCTCCAGCGTGACGAATGCTGGCATCGAGTTCAATTCCACCGAGAAAAGGAACGCCATAAACACCGGCGGTGCGCTCGCCGCCGCCTTTGGAGAAGATATCCACCTCAGTATGGCAATGAGGACAGATGAAATAACTCATGTTCTCCACCAGGCCCAGAATATCAACCTTGAGCTGGTTGAACATCTCAATGGCTTTGCGCGCGTCTTGCAGGGCCACATCAGAGGGCGTGCAAACCACAATCGCGCCGCTCACCGGAACCGTTTGGATGAGCGATAACGCGACATCGCCGGTGCCTGGCGGCAGATCAATCAGCAGGTAATCCAGAACGCCCCACTCGACCTGCTGCAGGAACTGGCGGATGATCGAATGCAACATCGGCCCGCGCCAGATCAGGGGCTTATCCCCAGGATTCAGGAAGCCGACAGAGATCGCTCGCACCCCATGCTGCTGTAGAGGTTCGAGGCGGTTCTCGCCAATTACTTTGGGTTGAGCGTTTGTCCCCAGCATGAGAGGGACGTTGGGGCCGTAAACGTCGCCATCCAACAGGCCCACTTTAAATCCCATGCGGCTGAGAGCGACCGCAAGGTTGACCGAAATCGTGGTCTTCCCAACTCCGCCCTTACCCGAACCGATAGCTACGATATTTTGAATGCCAGGAAGCGGCTGCGGCCCTTGCGGCGGCGGTGCTCCGTGTGGAGGATGCGCGTGCGTACCCATAAACTTTGATTATACGCTTGCGAGCTACGGCCCCTGACACTGCCTTGAGACATTCCGACACGAAGCCCCTCATGATCCTTGAAGGTTAAAGGGATTCCTCGTCGCTGCGCTCCTCGGAATGACAATCTAGTCAGATTAATTAGATCAGGGTGGCGAAAGCAGCCCTATTTAGCTTTTAGTAATCTTCGGCTCCTGGACTACCGGTGCAAATTCGGTCGTACCCCCACCCCACTTGCTCACTAGTGTTCAGAGCCCTCGAAGCGGGCATGATCTCCTCGTATTTACTGGGGAAAGTCGCCTTCTAGCGGTGGGACTTGCTGGAGTAGTCCTGTATGTCCGCGGTGTTTACTGGATAGATATCATCAGTGGGGGTCCTTTCGGAGCACTGGGTTATTGCTTTTGTGAATTTCCAAAGAGCCTAAAGGGCACGAGTCCCCGCATTCTTGAATGCTAGACACACGTCTTAGGACAATTATGACCTACAATTCTTGAGAAATGAAGGATTTGATACCACGGTGATACCATCGGATTCAAGAACTGGATACAGCCGAGGGCGTACACGGATCACGCGAATGTAAGAAGGCCGGTGAGTGCCGTAGAAGCTAAAAAAAGCTTATCCAGCCCTTCGGGCCGGGCTAAATTATCGGCCGCGCCTCCGGCGCCTCTCACAACTCACTTCTCATACTTCGGCAGCAACTCCTGCGGGATCTGCGCCAAGGGAAGATACTTCTGGTCTTTCGCTGAAAGAATTGGATTGGCAACATTCCAATTGATATTCAACTGCGGATCGTTCCACAGCACTCCATGCTCATGCTCGGCATGATAGAAATCGCTGCACTTATAGAGAAACTCCGCCGTCTCGGAGAGCACGGCAAAACCGTGGGCAAAACCTCGGGGGACATAAATCAGGCGTTTGTTTTCAGCAGAGAGCACAGCACTCACCCAGCGCCCGAAGGTTGGCGATCCGCGGCGGATATCTACTGCCACATCCAGCACTTCGCCTTGCACCACCCGGCAAAGTTTGGCCTGCGCGTGCTGGAGCTGATAGTGCAGCCCGCGCAAAGTGCCGCGCACAGATTGCGAGTGGTTGTCCTGCACAAACTCATCATGAATGCCCAAGGCGGCATATTTTTCGCGATGATAGCTCTCCAGAAAAAACCCGCGCTGGTCGCCGATGACCTTGGGTTCAATCAAAAAAACATCCGATAGTGCGGTTTCAATGCGTTGCAAGCTCAGACGCCCCCGTGAATATTCATGCTTATAGGAGAAGCCCTCTATTCTAAAGCAGTTTTGCCGAAGGTGTGGAATGGCAATCCGGGGCCCGCAACTCGATTACAATTAAAAGTTATGGATGCATGGATCATCGCCGGCCGGAGCTTTCGTTCACGCCTGATTGTCGGCACAGGCAAATACAAATCCGGGCAGGAGACGGCGCGCGCCATTGAGGCCAGTGGCGCCGAGATGGTTACCGTCGCGGTGAGGCGGGTCAACCTGGACCGCAGCAAAGAGTCGCTGCTCGATTTCATTGATCCTAAGAAATATTTCCTTCTCCCCAACACTGCCGGATGCTACACCGCCGATGAAGCCATTCGCGCGGCCAGGCTGGGTCGCGAAGTCGGGCTCTCCGACTGGGTAAAAATTGAAGTCATCGGCGACGAGCGTACGCTCTATCCTGATGTGCAGGCCACTATTGAAGCAACGCGGGTTCTGGTAAAAGAAGGATTCGTGGTTCTTCCCTACACCAGCGACGACATCGTAGTTGCCAAGCGCCTGTTGGATGCCGGCGCCAGCGCCATCATGCCCTTGGGCGCGCCCATCGGCAGCGGCCTGGGAATTCAGAACGCCGCCAATCTGCGCATTCTGCGCGAGATGATTACCAGCGTCCCGCTCATTGTGGATGCCGGAGTAGGCACAGCCTCCGACGCATCCATCGCAATGGAACTCGGCGCCGATGGAGTGCTGATGAACTCCGGAATCGCTCACGCCGAAGATCCCGTGCTGATGGCCGAAGCCATGCATCACGCCGTCATCGCCGGCCGAGCCGCATACCTCGCCGGTCGCATGCCCAAAAAACTCTACGCCACCGCCAGCTCACCGCTGGAGGGCGTCGTGCGCTGAAAAGACTATCTTAAAAAACAAAGGCGGCCCATCAGGCCGCCTTTTGATTTGCAAAACCAATTCTTAGCTTTTGGTGGCCGGTTCGGGTGTCGTCGTTACCTTCTGCACATCAATCGTATTGGTATCGGCATTTACATGGGCATCCACGTCCACGTGTTCACCTTCGTGCCCCTTCAGGGCCTCCGGATTCGAAACGGCCCATACCTTCTTCTCCTTGTCGTCAACAAAAACAACTTTCTTGCCGGCGGCGATACACTTCTTGGTGCACGCCTCGGCCCCAGCGTGGGCAGCCTTGGCACCGCAGCCCGAGTCGCTCACCCAGCCGGAAACGGTCACGGTATCGCCGGACGCGGTCTTGCCCGTATCGCCAGATTTTTTTGTGTCTTGCGCGAAAGCAGCAATGGAAGTGATGACGGCCAGCGCAAGCATGCTCAAATAAAATTTCTTCATGGGGGGATCTCCTGTGTGGCGGAATACCGCCAGGGTATGCAGCTTGAAAACTGCGTGGATGGTGGAAGATGCCACAACCTCTCAAGCTGTGACAGCCTTGGTTCCTCTGGACAAAGGCAAGGCGCCTACCACTTTTACCGCGACTTCATCTGAATTGCAAGTGCCTGCGGGCCTTAAGTTGCAATCAACTTTACCTACATGGCTGAAGTGAAGCGGGGCAACTATTCTTCCAGTCACTTGCATCGCAGCGCCTACTCGCACATCCAACGCAGTGCAATATTGATTGCCGAGATTGTCTTATTTGCGGGAGAAAAGCATGCTCATCATCCTATTCCGATCCAAACTGACTGCACAGGCCGGCGAAGACTATCAAGACACGAACGCAGAGATGGAATCGCTGGTCCGGCAGAACCCTGGATTCATTGACGTAAAGAGCTACAAGTCCGAAGATGGCGAGCGGCTGACCGTGGTCTGGTGGAAGGGACAAAGAATCTCTGCGCGAGTGGAGAGAGCTGGCACGTCATCGCGAAGCCCAGAGTACCGGCCGCGAGAAATGGTATCAGTACTATGAAATGGAAGTTGCGACGGTCGAGCGTACCAGCAGTTTTGAAAGAAAGCCGGAGCGCGATGAGAAATGATAAGCCTCAAGCTTACTGCTTCTTCGCCGTCGCGTTGGCAGGCGGCTGCTGTTGTGTGGAATTTTGCGGGGGATAGGTAAACACCATTTCGCCCGGACGGGCATAACGCAATTGCTCGCGCGCCTCCCGCTCGATGGTCTTCGGGTCTGAGCGTAAAGATTTGATATCCGACTGCAGGCGCTCATTTTCCTTCTGCAGATTTTCGATCTCGCCCTGCAGATTGCGGTACTCCACGCGCTTATGCTCATAAGTAAAGATGCCGTTGGCCCCAAACACCACATGCCAACCCACGAGCGCTGCCAACACACCAACGCCTACCGTCGCCAGCTTGCGGCGGCGCGTGTAGATCCATTCGCGTGTTGTTTCAATGATTTCCAAAAATCCTTAATGCCGTAGCACCCAGTCCTTGGCGGCCGCACTCAGCTTCTGCACATCTTCCGTCGAGCGCCCCTCCGAATAGATCCGTACCACAGGCTCGGTTCCCGAAAGGCGAAAGCACACCCACGAGCCGTCCTCAAGGACCAGTTTCAGCCCATCGGTGCGCACCACTTCCGCAACTTTTCTGCCGCTGAACTCATGCGGCTCTTCCCGTAACTTACTAGTTAACTTTGCCTTAACATCCTCCGTCAAGGGGAAGTTCTCGCGCAGGGGATAAAAGGAACCTACTTTGACAAATAGCTTTTGGAGCTGCTGGCCGAGCGATCCTGGTTGTCCCGCGAGCGAGCGTGCAGCCAGCATCTCGCAGCACAGCAACCCAGCCAGCACGCCATCTTTTTCCGGGACATGATGCCGGATAGAAATCCCTGCGCTCTCTTCGCCTCCAATTGCGATCTTATCTTCTTTAATCAGTTCGCCGATGTATTTGAATCCCACCGGAGTCTCATAAAGTTGGATGCCGTAATGCTTAGCCAGGGCATTGATAAGATTCGTGGTCACCACCGATTTACCGACGCCATTTTTCCATCCTCGGCTTTCGACCAGGTATTCGAACAGCAGCGCGATAACGTAATTGGGCGAGATAAATGTTCCGTCGGCATCCACGATACCGAAGCGGTCCGCGTCGCCATCGGTTGCAATGCCGATGTGCGCGCCGTTAGCTTTCATCGCCTGGCGCAGGTCATTCAGAAATGGATCGTCCGGCGCCGGAGCATGCCCGCCGAACAATACATCTCGGTAATCATGTACCGTGGCGACTTCGATACCGGCTTCCCGCAAGAATACGTCGGAGTATCCCCGCGCCGCTCCCCACATTGGATCGAAAGCAATCTTGAGCTTTGCCTTCTTGATCGCATTTAAATCCAGAATCTCGTTGAGGCGCGCCAGGTAAGCGGTTTTCACCTCCACGCTTTCTGCAACGGCCTTCGCCTCGGCTTTGGCCGGCTGCGCAGGCAGGCTGTCGAACTCGGCAATTGCAGCTTCAATCTTTGTTGTCACCTCGGGCAGCGCTGGCGCGCCATCGGGCGTAGAAAATTTGATGCCGTTGTATTCCGGTGGATTGTGCGACGCTGTGAAATTAATCGCTCCGTCGGATTGAACACGGATCACCTCATAGGCAATGGTGGGCGTAGGTGCAGGCTCGGGTACGACTAAAGGTGTAACGCCATGGGATTCTAAAATTCCCTGCGCCAGCTCGACAAACGTCTCTCCCAGAAAGCGCGGGTCGCGTCCGACGATGACTCGATGCTTGTCTTTCCGTGGTTTTTGAGAAACCACGTAGCGGGCGATCCCATGCACCGCACGCCGCACGTTGGCGAAGGTAAAATCTTCGGCCATGACAGCGCGCCATCCTGATGTTCCGAACTTGATTTGGACCATAATAGTTAAGAATAACCTCTCGCAGATTGTAAGATTCAAAACAGCTTCAGCAAGACAACCTAAGTTAATGATACATTCGTCTCTGCTTCTTAATCCCTGAACTCACGGCAGGCCCGCTATGACTGCTAACGCGAACGACAAAAAAATAATTCTTACTACCAGCGGCACCAAAGAAGAAGCCGAGGATATCGCCTGGGCGCTGGTCGAACGCAAACTGGCGGCCTGCGTCAACATTGTGGCGCTGACCTCGATCTTTCGCTGGAAAGATGAAATTGACAGCAATCCGGAGTTCCTGCTCATTATAAAAACCACGGCTGCGGCGTTTGACCGCGTGCAGAATGCAATCAAAGAACTGAATACCTACGAGCTGCCGGAATGTATACAACTTTCGATTGAAACCGGCAGCGAAGCCTACCTGAAGTGGATTGGCGAATCAGTGGAATAATGAACTTGAACCTGCTGTTATGTAACTTTTTCTGCAGTTTCAGCATCCCATCCAGTAGATAATGACAGCAATAGCAGTCGCAATCCACTTTGACGCCGCTGCCGTACTGCATCTAGAAATGAAGTTATTGAGACGTTCACATGTTGATTAAAAAGCCTTCTGATATTCCTTACTCTGAAGTTACCCCAAAGTCGCTTTACATGAACCGGCGCAAGTTTTTGGCCGCTGCTGCCGCCGCAGGAGCAGGCCTGGCAGGTGCAACTTTCTGGAAGATGTCGCAATCATCTTCGCCGGTCCTGGCCGGGACAAAATACGACAACCTGGTGAAGAGCCCTTTCAGCACCACGGAAAAAATTACGTCTATGAACGACGCGACCCACTACAACAACTACTATGAGTTTGGGACCGACAAATCTGATCCGGCCAAAACCTCACAGAGTTTCAAAACCAGCCCGTGGCAGGTTTCAGTTGAAGGAGAGGTCAAGAAAAAGCGCGTCTTCCAGCTCGAAGAGATCGCCAAGCTGGCCCCCATGGAAGAACGCATCTACCGCCATCGTTGCGTTGAAGGATGGTCCATCGTAGTCCCCTGGATCGGGTTCCCCTTGAGCGTCCTGATCAAGCAGTTCGAGCTTACCTCCAAGGCCAAGTATGTTGCCTTCGAGACGCTTTATGATCCCAAGCAAATGCCCGGCCAGCGCGGCAGTCTGTTCGGCAGCGGGCTGGATTGGCCCTATGTCGAAGGCTTGCGCATGGATGAAGCCATGCACCCTCTCGCGCTTCTCTGCTTCGGCATGTATGGTGAATCGCTGCCCAACCAGGATGGCGCGCCGATTCGTCTCGTGCTCCCGTGGAAGTACGGCTTCAAGAGCATCAAGTCCATTGTGAAAATCAAGTTCGTAGATGGCGAGCCGCCCACCACCTGGAACAAGCAGGCGCCAAATGAGTATGGTTTTTATTCCAATGTAAATCCCAGTGTGGACCACCCGCGCTGGAGCCAGGCCACCGAGCGCCGCCTGGGTGAATTTTTCAAACGCAAGACTCTCATGTTCAACGGCTATGCCGACCAGGTCGCCAGTCTCTACAACGGCATGGATTTGCGTAAATACTACTGACGAAAAATCAACCGGACCCATGCCCCCAACTTTTTCACCTTCCATGAAATGGCTGAAGCCGCCGGTATTTGTGCTTTGTTTGGCGCCGGTCGCGATTCTGTTGTTACAGGCATTTCACGATCAGTTGAGGGCAGATTCTCTGCTGACTGCACTTCATCTCAATCCAGATCTGGGCGCGAATCAGATTGAAAAAGTTACTCATACCACCGGCGACTGGATTCTGATCTTCCTTTGCATCACGCTGGCCATCACACCTTTGCGCAAGATTTTGAATCAGCCCTGGCTGATCAAGTTCCGCCGTATGTTTGGTCTGTTTGCATTTTTTTATGCCAGCCTGCACTTCTTGACCTATATCTGGCTCGACCAGTTTTTTGACATGTCGAGCATTCTGAACGATGTGGCCAAGCGCCCATTCATTACCGCTGGGTTCACAGGCTTTGTTCTGCTGATTCCGCTGGCGCTAACCTCAACCGCCGGATGGATACGCCGCCTGGGCGGGAAACGCTGGCAGTGGTTACATCGCCTGATCTACATCAGTGCTATTGCCGGCGTGGTGCACTACTACTGGCTGGTGAAATCGGATGTCCGCCTTCCTCTTCTATACGCTGCAATCGTGACCCTGCTCTTGGGGTTCCGCGCCTTTGTGGCGATTCGCAATCAGCGCCGGCAACTGGCCGCGGATTCGGCCCAGCCTCGTGCTGCATTTCGTCCTACTGAGGCGGCGAAAGACGCAGAATAGCCGTAATTTCTCTCTACAATCTGTTTTGTTGGGCTGGATGAGCGAACTAAGGCTTGCTGGCTTCGGCGGCGGCGGCCAACTGTTTGATGAGGGCTTCCATAAGCTCACGTTGGCCTTGTTCGAATTCTTCAAAGATGATTCCCATACCGACCCCTGGATGCGAGGCCTGCACATGCCCTGAGCAACGGAACTCGGTCATCTTGGTTTGCACCCGCATATTCAATTGCGTCCCCACAGCAAGTGGAGAAAACGTCTGAACGTAGACGCCGCCAAGTGAGATATCAGTCAAGGTGCCCCAAAACCCTCCGGCAGAACCCTCCGGACGCACTTCGACCCCGCCGTCACACACATAACGAACGTGAGACCGTTTTTCAGTAAACGACATTACCTACTCCCTGCAGGCGGAGTCATTGCCAGCGAACCTGATAGTGGCGATACTTTTGCAGAAATCACCTGAAAAAACAAGCTTGAAATTGTATTTTGAACCAGCAAGGCTAACCTGTCCGAGAGGCCAACGTTCTGCCGAAGGCCGGTGGGTATCGGGCTTGAACTGCCTGAAAATGTGCTTGAAATTATCCGCTAACTCGTGCAATCTGATGGGTATAGTACTTCCGTAACTTAGTTGATTATTGCAATTTCCCCCATCTGAGGTTACTGTCTTAGATTGAAGAGCTGCAGTTTTATAGGCTAGCTCCCCCAATTATTACTTAGCTAACAGCAGCGCCCTAATATTTATATCTTAGATAACTTTGGGGAGGAGCTTCTTTTGTGAAAAGACTGCGCCGCAAGACAAATCAAGCAAACCGTGGGTTCAGTTTGATCGAACTCCTCATCGTTTCGCTGATTATCATTATAATCACCGCCATTTCCATCCCCCAAATTAAGAGTACCTTGAGGGAAGCTCACAACCGGCAGGCATTCGAACAAGTTTTGACAGCGATGCGGCGGGCCCATGAAATCGCTGTAGACCGGCGCCGTGTGGTGGTTTTGACCTTTAATACAAAGCCCAGCGCTACTACTGCTGCAACCATTACGTTCACCCAGCAAGTTCTGGTGCCCGGCAACCCTCCCACTTATGTTCTCGCGCCCGCCGTCAATTCTTTTAATCCAGAGACGACCACTCTGCCGCTGGACATGGATTTCATAACGCCGGCAGCAGCGGTCACTAATAATCCTGATGGCCTTGGGCCGCCTGGAAGTGGAACCGATTTTGGCTATTCTGGCGTGGTTGGCGGAGCAGGCTTGAACACGATGTACTTTCAGGTTGATGGCACGGTGTTGCGTGACAGCCAAACCGGCGCCGTAGCCAGCGGCGTAATTTACGTGGGGCGGACTGGCGACCCCACTTCCAACCGGGCTGCTTCCATCCTGGGAACAACTGGAAGAGCCAAGGGTTGGCGCCTGAATCAAAAAACCAATAGCTGGGTGATTTACTGAGCGAGTGGAAAATACGATGATGAAAATTCAGCATAAATCGGCAACAGGCGATAAAGGGTTCACCCTTGTCGAGGTCCTGATTTCCATGGTCATTCTGGTGATAGGTTTACTGAGTATCCTGGCGCTCTTTGCCAAGGGCCTTTCCGCCACTCAGTATGCCCAACAGGATATGATCGCCAAACAGAAGGCGCGCGAGCAGTTAGAGGCCATTTATTCCGCCCGCAACGACGGCAGAATTACCTGGGCCAACATCACCAACACCCCAGTCCCTGCACCGGGTATCTATTTCCCGACGGGATTTCAACCTTTGTACAGGATGACGGATAGCTCTACCGAACTGGTGGGATCAAACATCAATAGTGGGGTCCCCGATTTTATTGTGACGCACGATAATAGTGGAAACTTTCTAAAGGTCAACCTGAACAATTACACGCGCCAGGTGAACATCCAACTGGTGGATCCAACCAATCCCAACTTGAAACAAGTTACGGTCACCGTGAGAGTAATCACTCCGGGCGTAGGCACCCGTGACTATCAGGTGATTGGATATGTTTCCAAAACTCAATAGGTGAGATTGCGCATATGAAAACTTCATGTCAGCAACGTTTTCGGAACCAACGGGGATTCTCCCTGGTCGAGCTTTTGGTGGCCATGGCCATCACGATCATCGTCATGGCAGCCGCCATGATGATGTTCATGAAATCCCTGGACACCAATGACATGACCATGCTTATAGCTGAGATGCAGGCCAACGCGCGCGCCGGAACCAATGCCCTCGCGCAGGATATTAACCAGGCGGGCACCGGGATTGCCTGGGGCGGCTACACTCTTGCCCAAGGCCCAGCGGAGAATTTCGGTAATAACGCGACCTACATGAATCCCAATAACTTCTACACTGTGCCTGCCAGTGCGGGTCCCCCTGCTACCCCTGCTACTAACGTCATGTACGGAATCACTCCAGTGGATGGGGGTGGGCCGGCAATCGCGGGGCCTGCAAACAACGGCGCTGGGGCGCCGGTTCAAATGGATGGCATCAATTTGGTGTACGCCGACCCAGTCCTGAGCAGTAGCGACCCCACAGTCTCCAATTGGACTACCCCTCCTGCTCCTGGCCCTGCTGTTGCAGACGCTGGAGCCAACATTACTATCACGATGCCCAATGGCATGTTACCCGCCGTCAACGATAACAACAGCGGCATACGAATAGGCGATGTGTTGACCTTGAATAATTCGGTCGTGGGCGTTGTCAGCAATGTTGCCCCCGGCCCTCCTGCAATCATTACGCTTTCCCCGGGCGATCCTTACAACATAAATCAATTTGGCCCTGTTGGCGCTGGAACACCGGGAAGCGTCAGGTCACTGGCGCCCTACCCAATCTCCGTTAATGTGATGAGGCTGTATGTGATCACCTATTTCCTGCAGGGGATAGACGCCGCGGGTAATCCGGTGACCAAGGCGGCGGCGGCCACAGCGGTGGACTTCCGGCTTATGCGGCAGGTCAATCAGCAGGCAGCCACGATTGTTGCCGAACATATCAATTACCTGCAGTTCTCTTACGACTTGGGAGATCCCAGTTGCCTGACAACCGCCCCCATGTCCCACATTCCCAATGCCGTGGAACCGACTGCTTGTGGAATCCCAACTGCCAAACCGGCCTATGACAAGATCAGGACCGTGTATATCAACCTCGGGGCGCGTTCGGCCAAACCCGATAAACGGGGGGTGTATTACCAAACCACCGTTAACACTACCGTCGGCCCCAGGAGCTTGAGCTATAACAATACTTATCCCGCTGACAAGCCATGATTGTTTTAAGGATACTTGGAACAAAGGAACAGAATTTCGCAGTTTGTAAGCACTTGGAAAAACAGAAGGACATGTTTATGAAAAACTCATTGTGCAGATCGAAATCATCTTCGGCAAATTCCTCAGCCCGCGGCATGGCGCTCGTTACTACGTTGCTGCTGCTGATCATGCTCTCGGCTTTGGCCATCGCCTTTACGCTGGCGGTAAATACTGAAAACCGCATGCAAGGCACCGACAAGGGCAACACCCAGGCCTACTATGGCGCCGAAGCCGGCATGGAAAAAATGATGATCGACCTGAATGGGCTCTACAATACAGCGGCGGCGCCCAGTGTGGCCCAGATCCAGGGTCTTAGCGCGCTCTCGACCTGTACGTCGCCCTGTCCCTTCCCTGTCATTCCCGGCATTCAATACAGCGAATACAACTTTAATACGACCCCCAGTGCCACGGATCCAACCCAGCCGAAAACCTGGCCCTCCACCGTCCAGGCTGGCCCCAATGCGGGTCTCATTGCGGATGTTATTCCCATAACGCTGTCAGTGACCGCCAAGACCAACGCCAGCGAAGAAGTGCGCATGATCCGGAACGTGGAAGTGGCGCTGATTCCGGTCTTCCAGTTCGGTGTCTTTTCTGATAGCGATCTCGATACTTTCGCCGGCCCTCCCATGGAGATTGGCGGCCGTGTCCAGACCAATGGTGACCTCTACCTGGCGGCCGGAAACGGAGGCGACACGGCATTTTTGGGCAAGCTGCGAACCGCCAAAGAAGTGGTCCGCGATTTTCTCGCCAATGGTGCTTCCATGACCACCCACACGGGAATTGTGGAGATACCCACGGCCACCGGGGGCTGCAACTCGCCCGCCAAGTCTGCCTGCCGGCAACTCTCTTACACCGGTCCTAATGAGAGTAGTTGGCAGGGCGGCGTATGGCCCGACACCGTAGATCCTTTTGGCAACAGCTTTGGCGGTAACCTTAACACCACCCCCGGCTGGGGAGGCATCTCGAGCACTTACTCAGGTTTCCTGCTGGCGCACGAAGACGGGGTCAAGCCGCTCAGTCTGCCCTTCGTCCAACCCGGAGTGAGTAACATTGAGATCCTGCGCCGTGGCCAGACTACCGACCCTGTTAGCCTCACTCAATCTCGCCTTTACAGCAAGGCCCAGATTCGCGTACTGCTGGATGATGATCCCGCCGATCTTCCCGGCGGTGCTGGTGATCCTAACAATATCCGTTTGGCCAACACTGGCACTTACGCCAATGGCGTGCCGGTCACCGTATGGCCGGCGGTGGTCCCTAACCAACAGCTCACGACCACGGCTTGCAATTCAGCCTGCACCACATTTTTTGCTGAAGGGACGAATGCAGCTATTCTCGGCCCCGGCCCCTTCACCGCCGACACGAACTGGGTGCTTCCGAAATCTGATGCTGGCGGCACTTACACCGAGAATGGTACTCCGGTGGTTGATAACGGCATGTCACCGAACACAGCCCCCTACATGACAGACAACCCGAATACGCCCTTGAAAAAGAGATGGAGCCTGATTGATGGCTGGCTCAGGGTTGAGGTTCGCAAGGCCGATGGCAGCTATCTGCCGGTTACCGCCGAGTGGCTGAAGCTCGGCTTCGCCCGCGGCTTTGACACGCCGACTGCCCCGTTGAGCAATAGCGTGCATCCCCAGGCCATCCTGATCCTCCAGCAATTGGCCAATCGCAAGGCCATGAGCAACACCCTTACCAATCCAACAGGTGGTCCCGCGATGATTCCCGGTATCGTGAGCGAAACCACCGGCAAGACAGTTGGTAATCCGCTCACCCCCGCTCTTACCGCTCTCGGCGTCACTGATCTGAAGAAGGATACGAGCGGCAAGTGGGTCTATGCCGGCGATCCCACGCAAGCTAATAACAATCCAGCCTCAGTCACCCCTAGTGCTACTGTCGGAAGCAATGCCTTCAATTTCTATCCCATCAACATGTATGACAGCCGTGAAGGTGAACCTCGTGAGAACACAAACCCCAATGGCGGCGGCACGAATCGCGTCGCTGGCGGAAATTATGGCTGCACCGTCAATGGGGTCATGAACGTCACTGAAATTGACGTAGGCAACCTGCAAAAATGGTTGACCGGCGCCACCGGCACCAACGGCACCCAAGTGGAGAACGTGTCGCAGAACGGTTACATCCTTTACTTCTCTGATCATCGCGGCATGCTTCCGGAGGCTGCGGCACCCAAGGCAGGTCCGCCGATCATTCTTGGCGCTTACGGCTTTGAAGACGTCATTAACCCTGGCAGCTCCCAGGGAATACCAAACAATGCAACCACCCCGATGGATGCAGGCGAAGATGTTGAAATTGCCGGCGATGCCGGCTCTGGCCTGCTGGAAGTCTATGGCTCAGCCAACCTGGGTCTGGGCTTCGGCTTCAATCCGGGTGACTTGGCGCCAGGAAGCGTCATGGCGGCCGGCGCCCACAGGGGTGATGAAGTATTCACGCGCCTGCCCAAGTGTGACATTGGTCGCGCCAACTGGGTCTCTGGTGCCCGTCACGGTGTACGCCTTATAGATGGCGGTCCCGGCAATCTGCCTCTGCGCGCCAACGGCGACCCCAGCAACATTGGCGGCTTCACCGTGGCTAGCGACAATCCTGCGTACGTTGAAGGCAACTACAATGCCAGCGCTGCCGGATGGGATAACCCCGTGGCTCCGGCGCCGGGCTATCCGCACGCCTCCGCCGCCGTCCTGGCCGATACGGTTACTCTGCTCTCCAACTCCTGGAATGACCTGAATAGCTTCGCCAGCCCGGGCAGCGTTACCGGCAACTACAATGCGACGACGGGCACCATCACCACTCCGAATATCATGGGCCGCGTGGCTACGGCCACCTACTATCGCCTGGCCATCGCCAGCGGCAAGAACGTTGACTTCCCGCTTCCCACCTATGGCACCAATGGCACCCCTATTGGCACCAACGGAGGCGCAACCAATCCGGGTGATTTGGACAAAACCGGGACCGTCGGCGGCCCTCCCAGTGACTATGGCACCGATGGCGGTATTCACAACTTTTTGCGTTATCTCGAGACTTGGAGCAAAATTGACCTGGGCAACGTCGTGATTCCTTCAAGTGGCTCCTTCTACAACGGCTCCATGGTAAGTCTGTATTACTCCCAATACACGACCGGTGTGTTTAAGTGCTGCGGTACGGTCTATCAACCGCCCAACCGCAACTACCACTTTGATCTGGACTTCCAGAACCTCTCCGAGGTGCCACCAGGTACCCCCAGGTTCCAGGAGGTCATCAACGTGGGCTACAAACAGGACCTGACATATAGATAAGCTGATTTATCGGTAACAGCACTCGTCCATAATCCAAAAGCCCCGCCGCACGCGGGGCTTTTGCTTTTCCTTTCGTGTTCCTTCGTTTGCCTTTGTACCCTTTGTGGTTAGCTTTTTGATTTATTGTTGTATCTGAATGCACACCAACTTCCTGCTCCGTACCGACAGCTATAAGTTCACCCACTGGAAGCAGTATCCAGCCGGGACGACCCATGTCTATAGCTACATGGAATCGCGCGGCGGCATGTTTCCTCAGACCCTGTTCTTCGGTCTGCAGTACTACCTGAAAAATTATCTGCAGGGCCCGGTCTTCGACAAAAACGACATTGCCGAAGCCGAGGACTTCTGCCGCCAGCACTTCGGACACAACGGTTATTTCAACCGCGCCGGCTGGGAATACCTTCTGCAAAAATACTCGGGGCGGCTGCCTGTAAAAATCATGGCTGTACCCGAGGGTACCGTGGTTCCTGTGTCCAACGTGCTCATGACCATCGAGAACACTGATCCTAACTGTCCCTGGTTGACCAATTACCTGGAAACTCTGCTTCTGAAAGTCTGGTATCCCATTACCGTGGCGACCCTCTCCTATGAGATGAAGAAGATGTTCCGCCACTTTCTCGAGCTGAGCGGGGACCCCTCTTTGCTTCCCTTCAAGGTCCACGACTTCGGCTACCGCGGCGTCTCCAGCGAAGAGACTGCGGCCATAGGCGGAGCCGCCCATCTCATCAACTTTCAAGGCACCGACACCGTGGCCGGTATTCAGATGCTTAAAAATTTCTATGGCGCTGCCGCCATGCCTGGCTTCAGCGTGCCCGCCGCGGAGCACTCCACCATCACCGCCTGGGGCAAAGAGGGCGAAGCCGATGCTTACCAAAACATGCTGAAGCAGTTCCCCGAAGGCATCGTCGCCTGCGTGAGCGATTCTTACGACATTCTCAAGGCTTGCGCTGAGATCTGGGGCCAGCGTCTGCGCCAGGCCGTCCTTGATCGTAACGGTGTCCTGGTCATCCGCCCCGACTCGGGAGATCCCAAGCGCGTGTTGCTCGAAGTCTTTCAGATTCTCTCGGAACGTTTTGGCTTTGAGATCAACTCCAAGGGCTACCGTGTGCTAAACCCTAAAGTTCGCGTCATCCAGGGAGACGGAATCAATTACTGGACCATGGGCGACATTCTGACTGCCATCACCAAAAGCGGATGGTCCGCCGACAACCTCACCTTCGGCATCGGTGGAGCGCTCCTGCAGCAGCTCAACCGCGATACCCAGAAGTTCGCTCTGAAGTGCTCCAGCGTGACCGTCAACGGCGTGCAGCGCGACGTCTACAAAGACCCGGCAACGGACCACGCCAAGGCCTCCAAGCGCGGACGGCTGGCGCTGGTGCGCGGCAGACAGCATCTGGAAACCGTCACGCTCGGCGAGCAAAGCAATGTTCCTGGAAATTTGCTGGAGACTGTTTTTCTCAACGGCGAGTTGCTCAAAGAATTTTCACTCGAAGAGATCCGGGATCGAGCAAAAATCGGATCTTGAAATCCTGGAATTTAATCAAGTTTTAAAGTCTGGTAAGTTATTTATTATCAATAGCTTAGCCTTATTTATGGAACAGGGGATGGCTGACCCTTGTTGGGGTTTGTTGAATCATCTTGGCCTGTGCCATGAAACGTGCGAAACTCAAGGGCGCTGCATGAAATATTGCGACATCTGCCACCAGACCTATCCCACCGAGTTCACCACCTGTCCGCGCGACCAGAGTCCCTTGCGTACGACCACGGAGCTGCTGCAAGGCATGGTGTTGCGCGGCAAGTATGAGATTCAGGAGAAGCTCGGCGCCGGGGGCATGGCGACGGTCTACTTGGCCAAGCACAAGGCTTTTAGTGAACTGCGCGCCATCAAGGTGGTCAGCAGCCGCAACCTGGAGGACCAGAACTTCATACGCCGCTTCAAGACGGAAGCGGTTATCACCCGCAAGCTGCAGCATCCTAACGCCGTACGCGTGGACGATCTCGACGAAACCGAAGACGGCCGCCCGTTTATCGTCATGGAGTATGTGCAGGGCGCCAACCTGCGCAGCACGATCCAGAATGAAGGTCCGCTGCCGGTCAAGCGCGCCCTCAATATTGCGGCCCAGGCTGCCGCTGCCCTGGCGGCGGCACATGAGCTGGGAATCACGCACCGCGACATCAAGCCCGACAACATTCTTCTGATTCGCCAGCCCGATGGCAGCGACCTGGTCAAGGTGCTGGATTTTGGCATTGCCAAGGTGCGAGAAGGCTCTTTCGATATCGGCGCCGGATACACGGCCACGCAGACGGGTTTGATCATCGGCACGCCGCAGTACATCTCTCCGGAACAGGCCAAGGGCGAGCATGGCGACCAGATTGACGGCCGCGCCGACCTTTACTCGCTGGGGATCGTGCTGTACGAGATGGTGACCGGGCAGTTGCCCTTCCAATCGCAGACCGCGGTGGGGATGCTGATGCACCACCTGCAAACCCCTGCTCCTGATCCGAAAGTAGTGAAGCCGGATTTGAACATTCCCCCGGCGCTTTCGGCGTTGCTGCAGAAGGCGCTGGAAAAAGACCCGGCCAACCGCTACCAGACGGCACAAGATATGTTGCGCGCGATTCAGGCGGTGCAGCAGTCTTTAGGCGAAGGCAAAACCACGATGGTGCTGACCCCGGAGGCCTGGAACGCCTCGCCAAGCAGCACTACAGCCAACCTGCCAGCCCCCGCAGCACCAACCACGCGCAGCACGGTTTACTCTCCAGCAAAAACGCAGCCTGCTACTGCGCCTCAACCCAAGCCTGCTACCGCGGCGCGGCCTGCCCAGGCACGGGCCAAACCGGCCCCACCTAAAAGCGGCAAAGGTAAATGGATTGCTTTGGCTGTCGTGGTGATTGGCGTACTGCTGGTGCTGGGAAAGATGCAGCGTGACAAGCTGGCGACGAACACTAATCCCGCGCCGCAGCCGACGCCCACCGTAGCTTCCCACGAGCCCGCTACACATTCTGCTCCGGATGATGCCGCCATCACCACTGAAATTCAGCGTGCGATTGCAGCCACAGAGTGGGCTAAAGAAGCCTCCATCAATGTTGGGGTAAAAGACGGCAATGTGACCCTTACCGGCAAGGCCCCCAGGCACTACGATGCCGATATGGCCGGCGCGATTGCAGCCAACATCAGCGGGGTAAAGCTGGTGCACAACGAAATTGCTGTTCCCACTCCCACGCCGGCGCCTACACAGGTTGCGCAGATACCCACTAAACCAACGAAGACAGATAACTCTCAGCAGAAAAAACAAGAGGCCGCGCTCAAACAACGCGTAGACCAGTTGATTCAAACCGGAGTCTTCCAGCGCGAGAACCGGCAATTCGGTGGGGCCATGCAAAGTTTTCGCGACGCCCTGAAATTGGATCCGGGGAATCAGCAAGCTGTGACTGAGATTAAGAACACAGTCAAAGCCGCCGGGCTGGCCGGGAACCAGGCAGGACAACCGCAGCAAAATCAGAATGTCCCATTAAAGTTCTGGCAAGTGCGCGCCATGCTTGAGGCCAAGATGGTGCCGCAGAAAATTGTTGGTGCCGTACGTTTGCGAGGCGTGGATTTTGGCCTCACATCCGATCAGGAGCAGACGCTGCGCGATGCTGGGGCAAATGATGGCCTGATTCGTGTGATTCATAATAATCGGCGATAAGAGAATTGGGTCATTGGGCCATCGGATCATTGGGCCATTGGATCATTCGACGAAGGGGCAATGCCACGCACAATTTGACCTGAACGAACCCTCACCCAGACGAAAAATCCTAAAAAAAAAATGAAATCCACATGCCAAAATGGGGTAGTTCCAGAATGGGATTTTATATATAAGACCAATGTTTTCTTATATTTACAGGCGCCAATAAAGCACTCTATAGCTCATTGAGTGCAAGCCGCCTTCCATCCTCTCGAAAATCGTTGACATGCCTTCTGCAACCGGGCTATTACATAATTACAGCCTTACTGAAATGTTTCGAGTAAGGATGCAATTTCCAGGTGAGTTATCCGGGAAAGCCTCTTAACGCCCCCCGCAAAGAAGCACCCAAGAAGTTCCCTCCTGCTTCCCCTCAGGCGGAAGGGGTGAATGGAATCAGTACAAGAGGAAAAATATGCATACGCACGCACGCCATCTTGACAAAGTAATCTCGAGCCGGGTCCCGACGCGCATTGCTTCGCCGCGACACGTTGCACCCGGAACGTGGTCAATTGGTATCTATGCGGGCCGCTCCCCTCTGCAGCTTGCACCTTTACCCAGAATCATTAACCCTGTTCTGACTGCCTGGCATGTCACCGATGTTCCGGCGCAGTTCGTGGCCGATCCGTTCATGCTGCAGTCAGGAAGCATGTGGTACATGTTTTTTCAGGTCATGAACGCGGTCAGCCGCAAGGGCGAAATTGGACTGGCGACCAGCCGCAATGGAGCCACCTGGCAGTACGAACAGATTGTGCTGAACGAATCTTTTTCGGTGTCGTTTCCCTGTGTGTTCCGGTGGAACGATGATTTCTATATGGCCCCGGAGAGCACACAGGCCGGCGCAGTACGGCTGTATCGCGCCACATCTTTCCCGGATAAATGGGAATGCGTGAAAGACCTGGTCGAGGGCACCCATGCCGATCCTTCCCTGTTCTACTTTCAAAGAAGATGGTGGATGTTCGCATGCCCCTCGCAACAGCAACACGACGTACTTTCTCTCTACTATGCCGACAGTCCCACCGGGAAGTGGACACAACATCCCCTCAGTCCGATTATCTCTGGCAATAATCGGATCGCTCGTCCCGCTGGAAGAGTGTTGCCGTGGAATGGAGGGCTAATCCGATTTACCCAGGATTGCTACCCCACCTACGGGAAACAGGTTAGAGCTTTTCACATCTCTGAATTGACCCCTACAACATACAAAGAGGAAGAGGTGGCGGAGAGTCCTATATTGGCCGCGAGTGGAAGCGGCTGGAATGCTTTCGGAATGCATCATCTGGATATTCACTATTCCGGAAATTCGCGATGGTTGGCCTGCGTGGACGCAATCGCATAAACGCCTCCAGCGTTTGCGGCCCACAGGCCAGCTTTGATTTGTCACCAAACAATAACCCCCTCACCGGCCCCCCAAATTCATCCGGCAGAAGCGTAGAGAGAGCGCTTCTGCCGGATCGTGTTTTGCAAGCGTCCCAAGTCCTTCCTTGCTTCGCGCCGTTTAAACCTTCAAACCGGACCATGCGTAGATTATGTGACTGCAAACTATGATCTTGCATCTAATTTGACAGAGCTGATCTCTGGCTATGTGGACTGCAGGAAGTCAAAGGCAAGATCCGAAGAGCTCCCTTCAACGCTTCGATCGCCCGGCAACTGAACACATATTGATGAAGACGAGTTCTCAGGTGGTCGCGATACGGAGCTATCACTCTTGGGGATGCTTCTCTGATCAAATATTCTATTTGCCCGCAGAGCGGCCGACATGTGGAATTGACTTCACCGGACGCCGACAGCAACGGCGTCCGGCGAACGAGTAGGCAGAGCTGACCTTTGACAGTGCACCATTGTCCACGCTTGGTTCAGGGTGCGGGCTCCCCAAATGCCTTCTGCCTACTCGAAACAATTAGCAAAGCAAACCAGCGGTAAATAACGGAAATCTGGAGTTCGGGGGTTATAACGACATCAGTGCCTGTTGTCCTTTGGTCTCCGCCTCCTTCCAGCTCCAGAAACCATGGCGCAGGTTACGTTCCAGCGATCTGGGAAATAAGATTTGCTCATATTTGACAGATTCCCAAAATGATGGCAGAGTGAGAACAGGATTTCAGCAATGATTCGTAAGCCCCATACCGATAGCTTCCCGACACCAGCCAGCCAAACGTGGCAAGGTGCGGGGCAGGGTACGTTTATGTAACGGGGGCTAATCCAATATTTTTTGGTTTTTCTATAAGCCTCCGACAAAAATCGGGGGCTTTCGTATTTTTGGGGCTGACGCATTTGGTGGCAAATCAATGTGTCGGGTCGGTGAGGAATTATGTGTTTAAGAGCTGGACAAGAATTCGTAGTTCGGCTGGTTCGTTGGCTGAGACGCATGTGGCATAAATTTTGGGGAACCAATATGAGCATTAAAGAAGAAATCGAACGAGCGGCAGAATTTGGAGAAAAATTCGAAGAGCTTGTTGTTGCAAGAAAGGAGTGTCCTGCCGGTGACCGCAATATGTTGCTCATCGGGTACTGGTCTCTCATCTTCGACTGCCACAAAGGAATTTTGTCTCTCTTAGCAAACGAGTTTTATGGCAGCGCCTTTGCACTCGTTCGCCCAACTTTGGAAGCACTGGTTCGCTCGCATGTTGTGCTGATGGGTTCCGAAGAAGACGTACAAAGGATCAAAAAAGACGAATACAGCGTTAACTTCAAGACAATCGGTGCTCAGATTGACGCAGCCTTTGGTTATGGCACGTTGCTTCAAAAGCTCTTGGATGCGGCTCTGAAAGCTCTTCATAGTTTCACGCATTCAGGCATTTCCCAACTCGGAAGACGCTTTGAAGGGAACGACCTCAAGCTCGCTTATTTCGATGAGGAAATTATTGAAGTGATTCGTACTACTACCAGCGCCGTTTATTTGGTTACGAGATTGGTTACTATGCACTTCAAGTTTGAAGAGGAGGCAAAAGCTGCCGAGGAACTGTTCCTGCAATGGGGAAAGCGTTCTTGAGCTGTCTTTTAGGCCTAAAGGAGGCTTGGAACGAGGCTCGTGCTAAGAATTGCCGGGTCGTCCAATGGCAGGACGCGAGTCTTTGAAGCTCGCTATCAGCGTTCGATTCGCTGCCCGGCAGCCAAAGTTCGAGGAGTGGTGAAGGCTACGGTTACTTCTCTGGTAAAGAAACACACCGCATCCGCACGTTCCCTCCTCATGAAAATGTACGGCAGCCAAGATTTTGTTGCGGGATCGGCTAAATGGCAGGCCCACTGGCTCTGACCCAGTTGATGTTGGTTCGACTCCAGCTCCCGCAGCCATGGCGCTATCAGACAAGGGTAGTCTACGAGCCCGTCAAGCTCACAATCGGAGTTCGACTCTCCGTGGCGCCGCCAAGATATAGGGGTGATGACCCGATGGGAAGGGCGCTCGTCTCCAAAACGAGTTTAAGCAGGTTCGAATCCTGTCACCCCTGCCAAAGTTTGAAACGCGAGCATGGTATAGCGGCTGGTGCCTCGGGCTTCCAACCCGATGACGTGGGTTCAACTCCCACTGCTCGCTCCAAAGTTTTGAGCGGCTGTAGTTCAATGGAAGAATTTGACGTTGCCAACGTCAGGACACCGGATCGATACCGGTCAGCCGCTCCAAAGGTTTAAGGCTGGTGTAGCTCAGTGGGAAGAGTGCGGGCCTCGTAAGTCCGTGATCGGCGTTCGAATCGCCGCACCAGCTCCGCTGGTATAGCTCAACGGGAAGAGCCCGCGCATGGTAGGCGCGAGACCGCAGTTCGAGGCTGCGTGCCAGCTCCAATTTTGCTGCTGTAGCTCAGTGACAGAGCCATCGCCTTGTAAGCGATAGACGAGCGTTTGATTCGCTCCAGCAGCTCCAGATGTGGCGGGATTGGCCGAATGGCTTAGGCATCGGATTGTGGCTCCGATCACGAGAGTTCGATTCTCTCATCTCGCCCCAAAATGGGCGCGTAGTTCAACGGGAGAATCCTTGGCCTGCAACCAGGAGATGAGCGTTCGATTCGCTCCGTGTCCACCAGATTTTGAAAGGCAACAATGCATGGTCGGTTAGCACTGAGGGTCAGTGTGCTGGACTGAAAATCCAGAAAACTCCGTTCGATCCGGAGACCGACCGCCAATCGGGGTATGGTGTAAGGGCTGGCATCCGTGCCTTGGGAGCACGTGGTTCGGGTTCGAATCCCGGTGCCCCGACCAAATTCAATGAAGAGGTTTTTCGATTCTGATTTCTGAACCTTAATTCGAGTAGATCGAAACAATCGTGATGTTGTATTCATCATGCAACCACGAATGCTCGGGCCGACCCAGCCCGGGTCTTCCGGGCAAAATTATTTCATCTCTCCCGCACACCGGATCCCGATATAAGTGCCCCGGACGCCTGGCTTGCGCGTCACGCGGCTCGACCAGCGGGCGTTTCTCAGGCCTCCGAGCCAGGAACCGCCGCGCGTAATGCGGTATTCACCCTCCGAGGGACCTTGCGGATCCGTCACAGGGTCCGCCGTATAAGGTTCGTACCAATCCGCCGTCCACTCCGCCACGTTGCCCAGCGAATCATACAGCCCATAGCCGTTGGGCTGTTTCTGCGCCACTGCATGGGTTTGCTGTGCGCTGTTGCCAGACCACCAGGCAATCTCGCCGAGGCTCCAGTTGTTGCTCTTGCCTCCTCGCGTTGCGTACTCCCATTCGGCCTCGGTCGGAAGGCGCATGCCTATGGCCGAACAATAACCATGCGCCTGGAACCAATTCACCGAATCCACCGGAAGGTCTTCGCCAAGAAATGAGCTTGGGTTGCGCCCTACCACATGCTCATACGCTGCCTGCGTGACTTCTGTCTGGCCAATCCAGAATCCTTTGGTGATGGTCACTTCGTGGGCCGGCTTCTCATCAGGATAGCAATCTACGTCATCGGGCGAGCACCCCATCATGAACTTTCCCGGCGGTATCCATACATATTTCAGGCCATCGAGCGGGTTCACTTTGACTTTGTCTGCGTTCGTCACGACGCCCGCGGCTTCACTGGCCGCAGACGTTTTTGGTGGAAGAGGAATGACCACCGCGGCCGTCTTCAAATTGTCGGCAGCTTTTTTCTGACGCGCAAGCTTGGATTTATGCTCTTCCCCACCTTCGCCTTCTTTATCGCCGGTCTGGGCTTGCAGAGCAACCGAAGGGACCGGCGAAGCACTCGGGTGTGGCCAGAAAAACCACGCCACCAAAACCACCGCAGCGATCACAACCACCAAGCCCGCAACAGCGATGGCGCCGATTCTTGCCGGTTTAGCCACGCTGGTTGAAGAAACTCCCGAATCGGATGAAGCTTCCAGAGCAAAAGCGAGATCAGAGGCCGACTGGAAACGTTGCGCTGGGTTCTTCTCCAAACAGCGATGTACAACCCGCTGCAGCCCGGGGGGAACTCCGGTTGTGATCTGTGAAACCTCCGGCGGATCTTCATTCAGAATTACGCTCATCGTTTCCACCGAAGTGGCTTTCTGGAACGCGCGTTTTCCCGTCAGCATCTCCCATAGGATTGCCCCGAAGGCAAAAATATCTGCACGATGATCAGCCGGCTGCCCCCGCACCTGCTCCGGTGACATGTAACCGAACGTTCCCATCACCATGCCGGGTTGCGTTGCTTCGAGCGCATCAGGCGGGTTGCAGCCAGGAGCCTCCGGAGGCCGCATAAGTTTGGCTAGACCAAAATCTAAAATTTTGACCCGGCCATCGGTGGTGACAAACAAATTCTCAGGTTTCAGATCGCGATGAACAATCCCTTTCTCGTGCGCCGCGGCTAGACCATGGGCGACCTGCACGCCGTAATCAACCACCTTGCGAAGCTGTAGTGGCCCCGCGGCGAGCTGCCGCCGCAGGGTATCGCCTTCCAGCAACTCGCACACCATGTAGGGCGTGCTTTCATAAGTCCCCATCTGATGCACAACCAGAATATTGGGATGGTTCAGCGCGGCCGCGGCGCGGGCCTCCTGCTCGAAGCGCCGCAATCGGTCGGGATCGTTCGAGAGAAATGGCGGTAAAACCTTGATCGCAACATCGCGATTCAAGCGCGAATCATGCGCACAATACACCTCGCCCATGCCGCCTGAGCCCACCAGTTTTTGCACTTCGTATTCGCCCAGCTTCATTCCTGGCCGGAGCGTCACTTGCGAGGCTGAAGATTGCAGGAAGCTGGATTGAAGCTGGTCGCTGGAAGCGAGGAATGCTTCAATTTCTTTGCGCAAAGAATGGTCAGAAGAGCACACCCGGTCGAGGAAAGCGGCGCGTTCTTCCGGAGCCAGCTCCAGTGCCTGATGGAGCAGTTCCTTCGCTCGCTGCCATTGTTCATTTGTCATGGTGCTCGGCGCCGCTTATTTCATGGTGCAACCAAATCCGGGCGGTTGCCCAGTCTCTTTTCACGGTTGCCGGCGAGATGCCGAGCACACGCGAAGTTTCTTCGATCGAGAGACCGGCAAAAAAACGCAACTCCACAATTCGGCTTTGTTGCGGGTCAATCTTGGCCAAATCATTGAGGGCATCATCCAGGGCCAACAGGTCAACGCTGCGGGTTTTGGTGGCGATAACATCCTCTTCCAGGCTCAATTTAGGACCGTCGCACCGTTTTCCTGCTTTTCGTTGGCGGGCGTAATCCACTAGAATTTGGCGCATCAGGTGGGCAGAGACTGCAAAAAAGTGCTCACGGTTCTTAAAATGCATCGGCTGCTGCTTCATCAGACGGAGATAAGCTTCATGCACCAGGGCGGTACTCTGCAGGGTGTGGTCGGGACGTTCATTGCGAAGGCGGTAGTGCGCCATGCGGCGCAATTCCTTATAGACGAGCGGAAGTAACCGGCGCAACGACTCCTCATCGCCTGCCTGCCATTTGACCAGCAGCTCGCTTACAGACTGGGATGTAGGTTCTGGCATAAGCACATACGGGGAAGTGAGTGCTTTGACGGAAAGATATCTGCTCTCGTAGCCGAAGTCAATGTTATTGACGTAGCAAATACATCCGCGTAGGTAATATTTTTTGCGAATACGTGAGCCAATCCTGCTCAAAATTTCGCTTTAACAGTTAAAGACCCAACTTGGTATCCCGATGACAATTCTGGCCCTTGTCGAAGGGTCCCAGTGAAGTCGTAAGGCTAAAAAGGAGAATCTAAGAAGATGAATATCATGCGACGTAATCTGTTCCGAGTTATGCTGGCGATGGCACTGCTATGCACCGGCATGGCATTTGCCCAAAAGAAACCGCCAAGAGACATCAGCCACAAGCGCCATCCCAACCTGGCCGCAGCCCAGCGGCTTTCTGCTCAAGCCTACCAGAAGGTCGTGGCAGCCCAGGATGCTCACGAGTTCGATCTCGATGGCCACGCCCAGAAAGCCAAAGATCTGCTCGACCAGGCCAACCAGGAGCTCAAGCAGGCGGCAGAAGCTGCCAACGAAGAACGCAAGTAGTTTGCTAAGTGAGTAGGTAGGCAAGCGTCGCAGCAAGCGCGGCGCTTGCCGTTTTCCCCGGAGAAAAGTATCAAACGGAGAAATGTCATGAAACTCGTCGCCCAGACTCTTTTTCTGTTCCTTGGGCTAGGACCGGTGCTTGCCTACTCGCAAGGCCTCCAGGCCCCACCAAAATTTAAGCACGTGATTGTGGTTTTCCAGGAAAACCGTACGCCCGACAATCTCTTCCAGGGATTGCTGACCTGGCCCGGCATTGATCCGAAAAAGTATGACATCCAGCCCAGCGGGATGGTCGCCGGCACCTGTAAGAATCCGCAGGCACCCAGCATCGCCGGTGGCACCTACGACCCGGCAACTTGTTCCATCACAGGCGGAACACAAGAGAATCGCTGCCTCGAGCCCCAGCCGCTCGCAGGTGGATATGACCCCAGCCACAGCCACTGCGCCTTCCTCACCATGTATGACTCTGGCAAGATGGATGGCGCCGGTTTCGTCAAAGATAATTGCCACAAGGCGAAGAACTGCACGGGCAACGGCGCCGGGCAGTTTCTCTCCTACAAGTTCACACCCAACATTCAGCATCGGCTCGATCCTTACCTGCAGATTGCCGCCGAATACGGCTGGGCAAACCGCATGTTCCAAACCAACCAGGGACCGAGCTTTCCTGCGCACCAATATCTTTTCGGCGGAACTTCGGCCCAGACGGCCGCAGACGATAAGAAGGCTGCTTTCATCGCAGAAAATCCGGGCGGCATCATGATTGCGCATCATGCCTACCCTGGCTGCCTTTCGCCACCGCAGGAATCGAACAGGGTGGTTTCTCCTCTTCCCAGCGGAGAGCAATGTCCGGCGGGTTGCACCTGCTACAGCAACGGCAGCAAGGAGTGCAAGATTACCCAGGGAACCGAGCACAACCTGTGCTTCGATCATCCCACGCTGGCGACGCTGCTCGATCAGCACCAACTGAGCTGGAAATACTATGCGCCCTCGCAGGGATCAATCTGGAATGCTCCGCATTCGATTAAAGAAGTCTGCCAGCCCGACTACACCACCGGCAAATGCACAGGCCCGGATTACAACAATGTGGATTTCAACCTGACCCACGTGGTCGGAGATATTAATGATTCTTCCTGCAAGCTGGCTGCTGTGAGCTGGGTGATTCCTGACGGGCAATGCTCCGATCACGCCGCCGTCAGCAGGGCCGGAGGACCGGCATGGGTCGCCTCCATCGTCAACGCAGTAGGCCAGAGCAAATGCAATTACTGGAAAGACACCGCCATCGTGATCACCTGGGACGACTGGGGAGGCTGGTATGACCACGCGAAGCCGCCCGTACTGCCGGGAATTCAGGGCGACTACCAACTCGGCTTCCGCGTGCCGCTGCTGGTGGTCTCGGCTTACACCAAGCCGGGCACGGTGAGTGATGCGGAGAGGGACTTCGGCAGCATCCTGCGCTTCATCGAAGAAAATTTCAACCTGGGCGTGGGATCTTTGGGATTTGCCGATGCGCGCGCTCACCACGGCCTCGACGAATTCTTCAACCAGAGCGCGGGCGACTTCCGCATGATTCAGGCGCCACCGGTTCCTCCTTTCTGCACCATGGCGCCAGGTCAGGGCGTAGCCCCTGACGACGATGCTGAGGAAGGCTCCGCTCCCAGTACTAGCGATGTTCCGCAACCGCAACGCAGAAATCGGAGGCAAAGGCAGGGACAGCCTGTTGCCAACTGATCGATCACTTTTACACCCGTCCAACCATGGTTCTGTAATCGTCAACCTACAACCACCCAGCCGGCGACCCTCCGGCTGGATGCTTTAAAAAAGGGGAAGAAGACTCTGCAGTAAGACAATAATCGCTCAACTCGAAAGGAGATACCTTTTATGAAGACACCGCGCTGGGGTAACATCAGCACCTACTATACCTTGATCACCATCATCTGCATGGCGTGCGCTCTGGGAACGAATGCTCGCGCCCAGGGACCTATGGTGACACCCGCGAGGCCCAACATTGTTTTCATTCTCACGGATGACTTTTCAATGAACCTCGTGCAGGAAATGACGCAATCCAAATACCACGGTTTGCAGGACATGATGAACGAGGGCACGACCTTCTCTAACTTCTTCGTCAGCGACTCGCTCTGTTGCCCATCACGTTCCTCCATCTTCACCGGCAAGTTTCCCCACAATACTGGTGTCTTTACCAACACTTGGGCGCCCGCGAAAGGCCAAACGGATGGCGGATTTGGAGCATTCATGAAAAATGATGACCAAAAACACACCTTCGCCCTTGCCCTTCATCAGGCCAAACCCGCATACACGACCGCCATGCTCGGCAAGTATCTCAATGGCTATCTTCCCTGGGACACCGAGCCCTACAATAAGCCCAACATTCTCAAAAACGGCTGGGGATGGGACGAATGGTATGTGGCCGGCAACGGTTACCCCGAATTTACGTATGACCTGTTCCAGGTTCCAATTCCAGATCCTGCCGGCTCCGTTCAGCATTACGGAATTGATCCGGAAAATTACATGACCGACGTCCTGTCAGGACTGGCTCAGGACTTCATCAAACGCGCCAAAGGGCCTTTCTTCATCGAGATTGCGACCTTCGCGCCCCATGCGCCTTACCGGCCTGCCTATCGTGATGAAACCGCGTTTCCCGGCCTGCAAGTCCCGCGCACGCCCACCTATGACGCGCGTCCCGATGCCCAGGCTCCGGATTGGATGAAGGATATCCCACCGCTCGCCCAGCCCGAGAAGGATGCGATGGATGACCAATTCCGCTTGCGCGCGCAATGCACCTTGTCCATTGACAAGATGATCAGCGACATCCGGGCGACCTTGCGCGCGCTCGGCAAAGATAAGAATACCTATATCTTCTTCAGCGCCGATAATGGCTATCACATGGGTGATTATTCATTTCTGCCTGGAAAAATGACGCCCTTCGACCTCGACATCCGAGTTCCGCTCGTTGTCACCGGCCCTGGAGTCTCTCACCAGACCCTCAGCGAAATCACCCAGACTGTAGATCTGGCCCCGACCTTCACCGAGCTTGGCGGCAACACCGCGCCCACGGAACCCGATGGGCATAGCCTGGTTCCGCTGTTGCACGGTAAGAACCCGGCATGGCGTCAGATGGCGCTCATCGAGCACCATGGGCCACCCGATGATGCTTCCGACCCTGACAACGAAAAGCATGAGAAGTCATCCGGTGATGCCAATCCGCCCAATTATGAGGCGCTTCGCAGTGATACCTACATGTACGTCGAGTATTCCAATGAAACCAGGATTACATCCGTTTCTTCCACCAGCACCGATGCCACTTTCATGGTGAAAAATAACTTCATCGTGGTGGGCACGCAGGTTTCAATTGCCGGTGTCAGCATTCCGCAGTTCAATCTCGATAACCAGGTGGTGACGGCGGCCACCCCAACCCAGTTCACCATCCATGGCTCATTCTCCCCTACGGCAAGCACCGCCACGACCGGCACTGTGACCGCAGGCAAAAATGGCGTGAGCGAATACGGATATTACAACCTGGATAGCGGCAGCACAGGCTACGACCCGAACGAACTCAAGAACGTCTTCAATAGCCTTCCGCCAGCCACAAAGACGACCCTGCATGACGCAGTCGTAACCAATACAACCTGCGGCGAGACGGGGAAGCCCACCTGCTGGCAAGCACAGCAGTAGACATGCCAAATTTGGAAGCGATGCTCCCGTCCAACCCTGGTTCTGTAAACGCCAACCCACAACCACCCAGCCGGTGACCCTCCGGCTGGGTGCTTTAAAATGACATGGCCCCATTGTGGTATCAAAATCTTGGTCGCCGAGAAATCGTGGACTATCATCGGCCTGGAAGCCTGCCCCGGCGTGCCGCGGGTGTATCCAGCACCCCAGGGTGCGGGGTCATTGCCCAAAAAGCTCTTTGAAAACTTACTGATTGCGGTCCACGTTCACGACTCTTAAGATTACCGGCTCAGCTACACCGGGTGTTTAACACTTCAAACTCTACTCGAAACCATTACTCCGTCTCATCCGTAAGAGATTGAATGTCAATGATTTAGAGCTGCGGACATTACTTCGAGTAATGGGGGGTGGGGACTACTTTAATCCGGTTTAGCGAGCATCTGGGCCGCGAGCAAAGATGAAACGATCCGGGTTTGGTTCTTCCCGGCTTGGGCCGTTCCACACTAGCAGCTAGTGACTCGCTTGACCTCGCTCTTCCCCGCTATTCATGCGGGTCAAACCATGATTCGAAAGCGCGGCCCCACTAGCTAGCAAGTGGGGTACCCGCCAGGCTGACATCCACAGCCCACGCAGTATCACTTCATCGTCTGAGAACTGCTGCCTGGCAGCGCTCTCAGCACGAGCGTCCACGACATGGGCTTTTCGGGTGTGATTACGCTGTTGCGGGCCTCCAGGTTGAGGTAGAAGGGGATGTAACCCCGGCTGCCTTTGCCCCACGCACTGTTCCCTGTCGCGCAAAGCTCGGTTTGAATCGGCCAGTCAGAATGCTTGACTGTAACTTCGAGCGAGCCTTCCGGCGAGTCAAAGCGGTCAATGCGATGTCCGTCTTCGAAGCGGGTGGCATCGCGGTCTCCCGTTGTGGGAATAATCACCCAGAAACGCCGGATGGTTGTCGGCTTGGAGGCTGAAACTTTCTCCGTACGGAGCAAAGAGTTGCCTTCGACCTTCCACTCCACCTGCGCTGTGATGCCGGGGTCTACAATCTCTCCTGATTTGGTGCCCAACACCGCCCATCGCTTCCACACTACGCGCAGGCTAAGTCCGTCGGCGGAGGGAGTAATCTCATCGGCGCCATCACCGGCAACGATGACGCGGCCATCTTCCAGTTCCAAATAGGGAGTCATGGCCGGGACTGGTTGCTGCACTGGAGGGGCGTATCCTGGCAAACTGTAAGGAGCGGGCAGGTAATCGGAAATTCCGGGCACGGGTCCGGTGGTGATGGGAAGCGCGAAGCGGAGTTGGCCATGGCGCACCAGCCATACGCCCGAGGGACGGTCGCCTTTGCGGAAGTATTCAAAGCGCGCCATTTCGGGCAGCGTCACGTGCGCTGGAAATGAAGTAATGTGCTCATCGCTCATCGCTTGCATGAACAATGCCTGCGCGCCTGCCACTTTCCCAAAAAAGGCCGTCGTCTGCTGCCACTCACGCGTTGGGCTGATGTAGCTGTAGTTCCCCCGGCCAAAGGCAAATACATTGAGCAGGTGGCGATTGGGTTGAAAATCATTTTCCAGCCAGCGCCAGGCCGCGTAGTATGCGCTGGCCAGTTGCGGCAGAGGCGCGGGGCGAAATTGAGGATGCTTGGCCAGGAAGGCGACGATCTCCGTGGTGTCAATGTAGCTGATGACTCCCAGGCTGCGTCCCCAGGGATAGCCATAGCCATCAGGCGAAAGCAGGTCCCACCATGTGCGCATCTGCGCTTTGAGCGTGGGCTCCATGGCTTTCATTACATCCTCGCGCCCCAGGGTTTCTGCCGCATCATAGACGAAACGCGCGTATTCATTCGAATAGCGGTCATAGCGGCCGGTGGGAATGCTGTCATCAGAATAAAGATTGCCTTTGAGAAACTGGTCGGCGGCGCGGTCGAGCACATCATCGGCAAAGGCGCGGTCGGTGATGATCCCCATCTGATAATCCAGGGAAACGATGCGCGCAGCCACGCCGAAGTAGTTCTCCGGAAGATTGATGACATGCCCGGTCTTCTTGTCGTAAAAGCGCTCCGGATCAAGCAGCGATCGCCATTGTGTCTGCTCTTCCGGCGTGAACGACTGCCAGAGCGCGTTGCTCTTCAGGTCTGTACCGAAGCTTCGCAATGAGAGTGCGCCAGCCAATTGCGCAAAGGTCTTGCCGCCTTGCCTGGCTTCGATGAGGCCTCCCTGGCCGATGAGGTAGGTGACCTCCCGCCCGGCAATTGTCTTATCTCCTGAGAGAGCGGCATAGGAGGCGACGGCGCGGGTGAATGTCCCCCAGTCGAAATCGCCGGTGGTAGGCACGCCGACAACGCGCTCCTGCGGAGGATTAAAAGAGTGAATATCGGCAACGTGCGCGCCGATCTCTCGCCCCAGAAAGGCAGTGATCTCTTTGGAAAGCTGATCGGTTGAAACCGTGTCTGAATTCGATGGAGAGGACGGCTGCTGAGCCCACAGGCAGGAAGTTGTGAGAATGCAAAGCAGGCAGACGAGTCTGGCGCTTTTAAGAAAAATCATGAAGTAACTGTATCCCCTGGATCAGTCTCTGTAACAAATCAATTTTTCAGCGCAGCGTGCAACAACAGAACATCAACACCATCATTGGAAGATTCGAGCTTGTCGGCCAACTCTTCGTATCGAGGTTCGTGATAGTTTGCCGCTGCTCTCAATAATGGTGAACTAAGTTCTGCGGCGGTGAAGCCGGTGATTTGCTGATACTCCCATTTTTTTTGTCCAGCAGCGAAGGGCACGAGAAAATCGAGCGCCTTGCGGATGCTGCGCCCATCAGAAGTCTTGAATGACCACAGGTCAACGCCCAGCGGCTTCCCCAGTTGAGCCAGCGTCATCAGGCCGCGCAGATTCATAATGCTGTAGCTGAAGGCCCGCGTGCGGGCGAGTTCGAGAGGCTGGCTGCCATCGGGCTCAATTTGCGTAGCGATGCGCTTGCTCTCCGCCTCTCGTATCACCTTCCGGGCCAGTTCACGGTTTCCCAGAAAGAGCGCAAAGTCAGCAAGCTGGATGTCATAGTAAGTGCCGTGATTGTTCTTTGCTTTGCCCTCGCCGATGCCGTTCGGGCTCTCTTGCAGCCATTTGACGTAGGCGCGAAACCACTCTTCCATTCCCTTCTGGTCTTTCGCGCTCCAGTTCTTGGAGCCCGCCAACAGGCCGATGGCGTCCACGACGTTCGTGAGGTCCTGGCTTTCCAGGACTCCTGTAGGCCTTCCATTGTTGACGCCGGGAATTCCCTGGGCAAATTCCAGGTTCGGATTCATGCGCGTCGCCGGCTCAAGAAACCAGGTGCGTAGCAGCAGGGCGGCACGGGCCGCGTAGGTTTCGTTCCCGGTGAGATAAAAAGCCAATGCCAGCGTGCGCGCATCTCTGCCTAGCCGGCCCATGTTGCCATGATCAGGGAGCTTGTTGATTTCGGGATTTTTCTCGCCATCGTGGCGAATATACGGTCCGCTGGGGTTCTTGGAATCAGGCCAAAAATATGGCGCCAGACTCATGTAGTCGTGCTTGTCGCCACTGGGTGGAGTGATATCTTTCTGCGTGACCGAAAAAGGACCTTCTGTCATCGCCTTGTCGGCGGCATCGCGTGCAGCGATCACCAGAGGATCCTTAGGACCCGTGCTGGAATGTTTCTGGGCTGCTAATATTTTTGCGTCGAGCAGGAACACGCGCGGAAGCTCGCCGGCAACTAAAAATGTGGAGCCGAGCAATAGCGAAAAAGCAATTTTAAGTATTCGACTCATAAACTCTCATTTCGTCCCAAAGCACGGATTTGAATAAAGAAATGAACATTTTAATTTCGCGATTGCGGTTTTTTCCGGATCTTTCTAAATCTTTACTTATCTTTACGAACTACCAATTGTGCATGGTTCCATCCAGTTTGCGATTCACCGGCAGGTAAGCGCGTTCGTAGGGATACTTGGCGGCCAGGGCTTCGTCAATATCTACGCCCAATCCGGGTTTATCTCCCGGGTGCATAAACCCGTTCTCGAAGGAGTATGCGTGGGGAAATACTTTGTATGTCTCCGGTGTGTGCGGCATATATTCCTGGATGCCGAAATTGTGCACGCTCAAATCGAAATGCAGCGCGGCTGCCATGCACACCGGGCTGAGATCCGTGGCTCCATGGGAACCGGTGCGCACATGGTACAGCTCGGCAAGGTGCGCAATCCTCTTCAGGTGCGTGATACCGCCGGCATGGACGACACTGGTACGAATGTAATCAATCAACTGCTCTTGAATAAGCTGCTGGCAATCGTAGATCGTGTTGAAAATCTCACCAACGGCAATGGGAGTTGTGGTGTGCCGGCGAATCAGACGGAAACCTTCCTGCAACTCAGCCGGTGTGGGATCTTCCAGCCAAAATAAATGGCTGAGTTCAAGACTTTTGCCGACCCGCGCTGCTTCAATCGGGGTCAGGCGGTGATGAGCATCATGCAACAGGTGGACTTCCTCACCATATTCCTTGCGCAGGCGCTCGAAAAGCCGCGGGATGAAATTCATGTACAGCTCGGTGGACCAGAGATTCTCCGGCGGAGCGTTTTTCTCGGCGGGCTCGTAGTACATATCCCCGCGGCCGATGCCGTAGGTGCTCTTCAAGCCAGGGATCCCTGACTGTGCGCGGATAGCCTTATACCCGAGCTTCATATAATGACCGACGGCTTTTACAGTGTCATCTTCGGTCTGTCCGCTGGCGTGGCCATAGACCAGAACGGAGTCGCGCGAGGCGCCCCCCAGGAGCTGATACACGGGGGTATTGAGGCTCTTGCCTTTAATGTCCCAGAGTGCGGTATCCACGGCGGCGATGGCAGTCATGGTCACCGGACCGCGCCGCCAATACGCACCTTTATAAAGGTAGTGCCAGATGTCCTCAATCTTGCGGGCATCGCGGCCTATCAACAGCGGCAGGAGGTGGTCGGTAAGATAGCTGGCTACGGAGAGTTCGCGGCCATTGAGCGTGGCATCGCCCAATCCGTAAATACCGTCTTCGGTTATGATCTTGACGGTGACAAAATTCCGGCCAGGACTACAAACAATTACTTTTGCATCTGCGATCTTCATGTTTAATATAGTGATTTCGATTTCGTTCTAAATTACAGTCAATCATAAACCCAGGAAAACCCCATACATGAATACTTCCCTTGATCTTTCAGAAAAAACTGCCGTCATCATTGGCGGAACCTCAGGAATCGGCCTGACACTCGCCAAAGGACTGGCGCAAGCCGGGGCCAATGTCGTGCCCACGGGCCGGCGCGCTGACCTCGTAAAATCGGCGGCGGAAGCGGTCCGCGAAGCCGGCAAACGCTCTCTCGCTATGCCTACGGATGTAAACGACCGAAGCAGCCTGCAGGCGCTGTTGGATGCCACTTTGGCTGAATTTGGGGGCGTCCATATCCTGGTGAACTGCGCCGGACGCACCAAGCGCACTCCCACATTGCAAGTACCGGAGAACGAGTGGAATGAGATCCTGGAGACAAACCTCAACGGCACATTGCGTGCCTGCCAGGTCTTTGGCCCGCATATGGTGGAACGCAAGTATGGCCGCATCATCAATATCGCTTCTTTGACATCATTCGTGGCCCTCTACGAGGTTGCCGCGTATGGGGCCAGCAAGGCGGCAGTGGTGTCTTTGACCCGATCGCTTGCCACTGAATTGGCGCAGCATGGGGTCTGCGTCAATGCCATTGCCCCGGGGATCTTTCGCACGGCGCTGAATTCGGGGCTGCTGGATGGGACTCCGCGCGGCCAGGAACTGCTGCTGCGCACTCCTATGAAACGTTTTGGCCAGGCGGAAGAGCTGATCGGCGCAGCGGTTTTTCTTGCGTCTGAAGCGGCCAGCTTCGTTACCGGACAGGTGCTCGTGGTGGATGGCGGCTTCCTCGCCAGTGGGGTAAATCAGTAAGCACGCCACGTCATTGTCCTGAACTGTTAGCGGTGTTCGGCGCTTCCAGGGCCAGCAACGTTTCCAGCAAATAATAATCTCCATAGACCAGCGCGCCATCGGCAGGACGCGTGCTGCTGCCGTGGCGCAGTACGCCTGGGGGCGTATGATCATCTTTCCCGACCGGAGTGAGGTAGCGATCAATGAGTGATTGCGTGATGCGCTCGCTCTCTTTTCTGTATTGAATTGCGCGCTGCTTATCCTGGGTGAGTGTGGAAAGTTGCAGCAGGCCGTCGGCGATGATGGCTGCGGCGGAGCTATCGCGGTTTCTGAACCGAATCCCTTCGTCATTCATGTCGTACCAAGTCACGCCGTCTTCGGGAAGATCTTTCAAGACATGCGCCGCAACCTTCTCAGCGGTCGCGAGCATTCGTGGATCGTGAGTTTCCCGGTAGGCAACCGTGAAACCATACAGCGCCCAGGAGGCGCCGCGGGCCCAGGTCGTGTCGGCGGCGAATCCCTGGTGGGTATGAAAGAACAGCGGCTCACCTGGTGGCACATGATTGGGAATATCCATTTGCATATCGGGAGATCCGCCGCGCAACACAAGCTGCTGCGGACTGTCGCCCGGGTTGTAATGCACCGACTGAATCACCGCGCCATCGGGACGAACCAGCCACTCCGATGCACGCACAGCATGTTTCAACCCAATGTCGCGCCATTTGGGATCACCGGTCTCGCGGCTTGCCCACCAGAGAAGCTGGAGGTTCATCATAGTGTCAATGATGGTGTCGTCTCCGCCGGGCTGCCAGGCTGCAATCAATTGCGTGGTGGGATTAAAGTGTTCCGCGAGCCGGTCCGCCGCACGCAAAGCACTTTCGCGGTACTTGGGGTCATGGGTTTGCTCGTAAGCAAACACAGAGGAGTACAGATACAAAAAACCCGCATCGTGATTTACTTTCGACTCTTTCCCCATCAGACGCGAGGTCCAAAGCTCGGCCCAATGACGATATTTGTCGTCCTTTGTATAGGCGTTGAGCTTCCAGAGTTCCCCGGTCCAAAACCCTCCCGTCCAGAAAAAGCCTTTGCGTTTTTCCCATTCGCCGGTCTGGTTGTCACCGTCTGTGAAAAAACCAATTCCGTTGCTGTGGTCAAAGTCTTTGGGGTCTGCGGCGGAGATGACCGGCTCCCATTTCGTTGCCGTACGGTCAACGGCTTCGCGTATCAACTCGATGGCTTGCTTGTAGGTCTTGGAGGCGGCAGGAGAGAGCGTGTCTGCCGGGGCGGCCTGTATTCCCGCTTTGGTAGAAAGGATCTTCACGACTGCAGGTGCGCTCATGCGTGACGCTCTTTCCTTCACGAAATCCAGGAATTGCTGTTGGCTGGTAAGAGCTGTGCTGGGCAGGATGCGGGAGGCGTCTTGACGCATTTCCTTCTGATTGCCGGCGCCAACCCGGTTGTTGCTGGCCTCCTGGTCCCAGGCTGCAGCCGCGTACCAACTGGCGGCGCCACCTTGCAGCGTGAAGGTCAGCAGATGGTTGCTGCTATCTTCGTTCGGTGTCGCCGAGACGGTTGGAGCAACCACGATAACCAGGCCGAGGTTCGTATCCTTTAATTCTTCGGTGGCCTTCGCTCCGGGCGCAACCACTTGTGTACCCCAAGTTGCGAGCCATGTGGGACTTGCACCCTTGTCAGAGTGGACTGCGGGCGCACTCTGCTTAAGCGGCACACCGGTAGCAAAAACCAGGTCGTCGGCGCCTGTAGCGGTGATGGTATGAATAAAACCGCGGTCCCCTGCCCACTGTGTGAAACGCGAATGCAGCGTGACCGATTTTCCCCCGACCTTCCAACCTTCGTAGGTCAACTCAACAATCGCCCGAACCGGGCCAGCGGAAATCACGCGCCAGCTACGCTTATCAACATCGGCAACCTTGACGAGTTTGCCGTCTACCCAGGCACCGACTGAGCCAATGCCGAGCGCATTACCGATGTCATAGATATCGCGCCCATCGGGTGATTCATCATGGTAGGGATACTCCGGCGTGGCGAATCTTTCGAGTTGCAGCGTGAGACGGCGCTTGCCGTACAGATCAATGGCATTGCGCGGATCAAAGTAGATGCGCCATGCATTGAGTTCTGACTCCCAGCCAGGCCCCTGGATCTTGGTGGCGAACAAGGCATCTGTGTGCTTGGGATAGTCGTCACGAAGCCGGAAGATCCTGTCAGCGTCGCCGTATGTGATGGAAACAATTCGGGTCTGGTGCGGCTTGAGATCAATCTGGAAAGCCAGTTCGTCGGCTTTGTTGTCGCCATCGAGGTCATCCACCTGCGAAGGCAGCTCGGTGGTTTGCAAGGCGGCGGCGTCTTCCGGCAACGTGGCTGCATCGCTGGCGGTAACAATCAACGTACCGGCGTGCAGGTCGGGAGCAATCTTGCGGAGTTCCGGCAGTGATAGAACAATGTTCTCGGCAGGACGGTCCAGATCGGTTGGATTGGTGACTGCAACCTTGATGCTCGACAAATGCGGCTCGGCGAGCGCACTCCCAACCAGCAGCAGAGAGGCAAGAAACCATTTCATGTTGCCCATTCATTCACTCCTACAATCTCAATAGCGTCATTCAAGTGATATGTCGCCCCTAGCGGGGCTGCGGTCATTTTTTACCAACACCCAGGGCTCACGCCCTGGGTTACTCAATGCCGCCCCTTCGGGGCTGTGTTGTCGCACGAGGGGAAAATCGTCGTCTCCAAGAAGAATGTCAACAGAGCCAAATATGCTCTAGACATAGTCTTGGCGGCAGGGGGTAAACACGTCAATGACATGCGATTTCTCAATAGCAGCAGCCTGATGTTCAATACCTCCACGGACGACGAAGCTGTCGCCGCCACGCACTTCGAAGGTCTGGTCACCACAGGTGACCTTCAAATGGCCAGCCACCACATAGACGAGCTGGTCGTGAGGGTGACTATGCCGCACTCCGACCCAGCCTTTTTCCATGCGGTGCTCTGCCAGAAATAACTTGTCGTTATAGGAGCCGACTACGCGGGTAAGCCCGGGTTCAGGCGTGCTCTGCCTGGCCTTGGCAGCGGCCACAACCACAACATCGGGAAATTCATGCTTCACGGTAGGTTCCATGATTGGACCTCAAATTACTTTCCTGCGATAGCGGCGGGCTCAGCCTGGCGTGCCTGCTGCACGATCGCGACATATTTTTTTGCCAACTCGGTGATCTCTGCCATATTTCCTGATTTCAGGGCCGAGGCCAAAACCAACTCTCCTCCGATGCCGAGCGCGGCCGAACCGCTACGGATGAAATCCGCAGCCGTATGGAGGTTCACGCCACCGGTTGGAACCAGAGGAATCTGCGGCAAGGGCGCTTTGAGCGCCTTGATGTAGCTGGCCCCGCCCATTGCGCTACAGGGAAAAACCTTTATGAAATCAGCGCCGGCTTCCCATGCGGTAATCACTTCGGTGGGGGTAAGAGCCCCAGCCAGAATGAGTATCCCGTGATCGTTGGCAAACTTAACCGTCTCCTGCTTGAAACCGGGCGTCACCAGAAAGGTTGCGCCCGCCTCCAGGCAACGGTTGGCGGTGTAAGCATCCAGAACTGTACCGGCGCCGATCATAACTTCACGACCCAAGGTCTTATTTAATTCGGTGATTGCTTCGAAGGCCCCGGGGACTGTCATGGTGACTTCTAAAATCGAAATGCCCCCGGCATACACAGCTTCACTGGCGGTGATGGCCTTGCGCACGGATGACGCCCGTATTACCGGCACAATTCCAACTTCAATCACCCGTTGTTTAACTTGCTCTTTGGTCATGATTCAGTCCCTACTACCGAGAATAGTCCAGTTCCACGGGGTTCAGCTTCGGCGCTAGCCGCTGAACAATCAACAGCGCTAACACGTATGCCGATCCGCCAAAAATAAAGATCGGCAGGTAGCTGTGGGTCAACTGCACGACGTAGCCGGTTATCACCTGTATCAATACACCGCCAATGGCACCACCTGTAGCACCGATGCCGACTATGCTGCCAATAGCCTTGCGGGGGAACATGTCTGATGCAGTGGTGAACAGATTCGCCGACCATCCCTGGTGCGATGAAGTTGCCAGGCTGATGAGCGCAACCACGAGCCAGAGGTTCTTCGAAAAGGGTGCGTAGATGACAGGCACAACGCACAAAGCGAATATCAGCATGGCAGTTTTGCGAGCGGCGTTGATGCTCCATCCGCGTTTAATCAGGTGCAAGGGGAGCCAGCCGCCCACGAGGCTACCGACGGTGGCGGCATTGTAGACAACGATCGTAGGAAGAATGATCTGCTTGAGGTTCAGGCCAAAACTTTCTTGCATGTATTTGGGGAACCAAAACAGGTAGAACCACCAGACCGGGTCGGTGAGGAACTTGCCGATGGTAAAAGCCCAAGTCTCTTTGTGCGGCAAAAGCCGGCCCCATCTGACAGTCTCGATGCGATCGGGCGGGTCACTTTGAATATATTCCAGTTCCGCTTTCGAGATGCGCGGATGCTCTTCCGGCTTGTGATACAACAGCAGCCAGAAAACCAGCCAGACAAATCCCAACGCACCCGTGGCAATGAATGCCGCCTGCCAGCCGTAGGTCAAGGCGAGCCAGGGCACGGTGAGGGGCGCGACCACGGCACCGATGTTGGTGCCGGCATTGAAAACACCGGTAGCCAGAGCCCGTTCCTTTTTCGGGAACCACTCTGCGACGGTCTTGATGCAAGCCGGGAAGTTCGCCGATTCACCCAATCCAAGAAATGCCCTTGCGATGCCGAAGGTAAGCGCGGAATGCGCCGCGGCGGTTGCGACACCGGCCAGACTCCAAAGCGTGACCGCAACAGAGTACCCTTTTCGCGTCCCGAACCTATCCATGACGTAGCCTGCACCGAGCAGGCCAATGGCATAAGTCGCCTGGAAGACGCCGGTAATGTAGCCATACTGGATGCTGGTCCAGCCGATGCTGGTCTCCAGCGTCTTGGCAAGCATACTCAGAACTTGCCGGTCGAGATAGTTGATCGAAGTGGCAAAGAACAGCAGCGCGCAAATCGTCCAGCGGCAATGACTCCAAGTTCGCGGGGTGGCGGCCGCTTCCGTTGATGCCTGGACAGAACTGGCTGCGCTGCTGATTGAACTGGGGTTGGATTGCAAGCCCATGATTATATCCTCAGCGCGCTATGCGTGCGCTTTTACCTTTCATTACTTGCAAGACTTCGCTGAGTGTCGCCATGGTTGTGTCGCCCGGCGTGGTCATGGCAAGCGCACCATGGGCCGCCCCGCATTCCACGGACCATTGCGCATCCTCTCCGGTAAGGAACCCGTAGATCAGGCCGGAGGCAAAGGAGTCTCCGCCGCCGACACGGTCATAGATTTCGAGGTTCTCACGGTTCGACGCCTGATAAAACTTGCCATCGTGGTAGCAAATTGCGCCCCAATCATTGATTGTGGCGGTTTTGGCGTTGCGCAGGGTCGTGGCAACCACGGCAAAGTTAGGAAATTCCCGTACCACCTGCTCGATCATCGTTTTGAACCCGGCCGGGTCGAGATTCGAGTGGTTGGCATCGAGTCCGGGAACCTGGAAGCCGAGAGCAGCGCTGAAGTCTTCTTCGTTGCCGAGCATCACGTCCACATAAGGCGCGAGTTTCCGGTTGACCGCCTGTGCCTGCTTCTGGCCGCCAATACTGCGCCACAATGAATCACGATAGTTCAAATCATAGGAAATGAGAGTCCCGCTCTCTTTGGCGGCTTTCATCGCCTCTTCGGCAACTAAAGGAGTGGTCTCGGAGAGCGCGCAAAAAATTCCGCCGGTATGCAGCCAACGCGCGCCTTCTTCTTTGAAGATCTTCTTCCAATCAATTTCACCGGGCTTGAGCTGCGCCGTGGCGGTGTGGCCGCGATCGGAACAACCCACGGCGGCGCGAACACCGAAACCGCGCTCGGTAAAGTTGAGCCCGTTGCGCACCATGCGTCCTACGCCGTCGTACTTCACCCAGCGCACATGACGCTGATCCACGCCGCCCTGGTACATCAGGTCTTCTACCAGACGGCCCACAGGATTATCGGCCAGAGCGGTCACGACCGCAGTGCGCAGTCCGAAGCAGCGCTTCAATCCGCGCGCGACATTGTATTCTCCGCCGCCCTCCCAGGCGCGAAAATTACGGGCGGTGGTGATACGTTCATCTCCGGGATCGAGCCGGAGCATCACCTCTCCCAGACTCACCAGATCCCAATGGCAGCTTTCTTTAGATTTAACTTTCAAGGTTCCCATAATGACCTAATCGCTACATTGCTAACGGCCCATCCATCCGCCGTCCACGACCAAAATATGCCCGTTAACATAATCGCTGGCCGGTGAAGCGAGAAATACCGCAGCTCCACACAGATCCTCAGGCTGTCCCCAGCGGCCCGCTGGAATGCGTTCCATGATCTGTCGCGAGCGATCGGCATCGGCACGCAATGCCGCCGTGTTGTCGGTCGCCATATAGCCCGGGGCAATAGCATTGACGTTGATTCCCTTCGACGCCCATTCATTGGCCAGAGCTTTGGTGATCCCAGCTACCCCCGATTTTGCGGCCGTATACGAAGGCACGAAAATACCGCCTTGAAACGACAACAGCGATGCAATGTTCACGATCTTGCCCCGGCCTTGCTTCAGCATGTGACGGCCGGCAAGTTGCGAAATGCGGAAGACCGCGGAAAGGTTCACCGCAATCACCTGGTCCCAGAACTCCTGCGAGAATTCGGCGGCAGGGGCGCGCTTGATGGTTCCGGCGTTGTTCACCACGACGTCAATGGAACCGAAATCCTTGACGGTCCGTTCCACCAGCTCCGTGCAAACCGCCGGGTCAGAAACGTCGCCCTTGACGAAAAACGACTTCCGCCCGAGAGCGCGGACCTTATCGCAAATATCGTTGGGTTCGGGGAACAATCCGTGGCAAGCCACATTGGCGCCAGCTTCAGCGAACGCATTAGCAATGGCTGCACCCAGCCCCTGTTGAGAACCGGTTACAAGCGTGTTTTTGCCTTCCAGACTGAATGTCTTGAGAATCATGTATACGTGCTCACTTTATTTGATCTTGGCCGGCCCCAGCCCGTACGCAGACGGTCTGCGAGGACCGCACCAGGGTCTCCAGGATGACTGATCAAGAATCAATTTTTTATTTTCTGCTGGCTTCAAGTCCCGAACCGCCCTGGCTGAACGCAGGTTGCACATTCACCACGCCGAACTGCCGATCTTCCTGCTCGCGGTGTGCAGCCATGGCCCAGAGAAAACCAATGCGATGGTTGGGGATCGAAACGTTGGGATGGTAGCCGCTGGGCATCAGCACCGCGTCTCCATCGCGCACAACCGTCACCAGCTCAGGATATTCGGTGTCATTGTAAACAAGCTGAATACCAAAGGCGGGCTTGGGCATATCAAAATAGACGTACATCTCTTCCAACATGATCGCGTGCTCGTGCGGGGGCCAACTGGTCCAATTGCCCGGTTCGGAGAAGGTAAAACCAGCGAGCAGGCGCCCGGCTTCAACATTTTTGCCTACCAGGATGTTGAGATGGCGCTGCTGGCCGGGTGTCCCGGTGCTGAACTTCAGCGAGGGATTTTTTTCTACCTCCGAGTACGGCACGAATTGCAAAGGATAACGGTTCTTCACTTCCGCGGAAAACTCGGCGATATCAACTTGTCCATTGGTGCTTACGGTGATTTCGCTGTCCCGGGGAATGTAAATAGCATCATATTGCTTAAGATGAAATTCTTCTTTGCCGACTTTGACAGTCGCCTCACCCGAGAGGTTGATCAAGCTGGTCTCGTGATCGCCGTTCTTGAAAGAAACCGATGGCGTGGAAGCGTTTAGAATGATGCGTCCATAGGTCAGGTGCTTGTTGGTGCTGTTGTTGGGTGAAACCGAAATATTGCGGCCTGTCTTGGCATTGGTATGGCGAAAAACCATCCGATCGATTGCAGGCAGTGTTTGCGTGCTCATAATTTATATCTCCGCTGGTCTTAACATGTACGACCCTGGTCTAGCGGGCGACGCTGGATGAAGATCATTCTCATCCCTATTGCGTATCGCCGACTCCATCAAAATATTAACTTAATTGGCGTTGCTTCAATCTCAAAGTTCACGTGGTGAAACGCCGAAAGTTTGGAGAACCTCTTGCCCAATTGAAATTTCATTCTCGTGCCGGCATTCCAGTTGCCGACACGCATGGCAGTTCCAGCCCCAAATTATTAAATCTCCTGCCAGCTTTCCAATATATCACGATGTGATATACGGTCTTACGAATTGATTCTGGCTTCGAAGACAAACTTTTTGCCCCAAAGCTGCAACTGTGACAACTACACGTTCACAATCCGGGCACGCGCAACCTTGTCGCTTCGCTTATCATTTCTTTTGCCGTTTTTTACGTCCGGCATGGCGTGAAAACCCAGCTCCTTGGACAATGCTTCAGCCGCAGAGATAACCGATTTGGCGAGAAAGGGGATTTTCTCAGAGCCCACACGGAAGGTCGGCCCGGAAACACTGATGGCCGCTACCGGGTCTCCGGAAAAATCACGGACAACCGTTCCGACGCAGCACACGCCCTCTTCATTTTCCTCATTATCAACGGCGTAACCGAGCTCCTGTACCTTCGTCAGCTCGGCTTTGAGTTCCATCATGGTGCTGATTGTTTTTCGTGTGAGGGAACGTAAACCATGCTTCTGTACGGCGATTTCCACTTGATTTTCAGGCAGATACGCCATGATGGCTTTGCCCACGGCGGTACAGTATGCGGGATTTCTGCGTCCTACACTCGAAGCCAGACGCACGCTGCGCCCGGGTTCGACCTTATCGAGATAAACCACTTCACCATCGTCATAGATGCACAAGTGCACGGTCTCGCCGGTTTCCAGGACCGCTCGCTCCAAAAAGGGCCGGGCCCGCTCGCGAAGATCGAGCTGCGATACCGCCCTCGTCCCGAGTTCGAAGAGTTTTAACCCCAACCGGTATTTGCCCGTCTGGGAGTTCTTTTCCACCAGCTTGTGGCGTTCGAGGACCATAATCAGACGGTGGGCTGTGCTCTTATGCAGGCCCAACGATTCGGAGATCTGGCCCAGGGACAGATCAGGACCATCTTGAGAGAGCGCCTCGAGAATGGCCAAGGCGCGATCAAGGACTTGAATCTGGTAAGGCGACCGGTTGTCACTACTTGTCTTACTATGCGGCACGGTGCGTCATTATATAAGAGTGGGGGGCTAAGTCAAGATGGATAATTTCATGAAAGTTTAGCGCGGCAGAACATAAAAATACACAGCTTCAAAGTGGCAGGCACTGCCCAACATCACAAAAACGTGCCAGATGGTATGGCTCAGGCGTACCTTGATCCATCCGAAAAACAGGGTCCCAAAGGTATAGCACAGGCCGCCGGCAATCAGCCAAAAAATTGCGCGCAGCGGCAGATGGTCCAGCATGGGTTTCAGGATGAATATGGCAATCCATCCCATGCCGATATAAAAAAGGGTCGAAACAAAAGCAAAGTGTCCGGTAAAAAAAGCTTTGAGCAAAATTCCGGCCAGGGCCAGCCCCCACATCAGCACAAACACCGCCCAGATCCAGTTGCCTGCACCACGCAGGCTGACCAGCAGAAAGGGTGTATACGTACCGGCAATCAGGAGGTAGATGCAACAGTGGTCCAGGATTCGAAAGACGCGTCTTACCCCGGCTTTTCGGAAGCTGTGATAAAAAGTCGAGGCAGCATAAAGAAGCACCAGCGTCGCTCCGTAAATAGCACAACTCACTACGTGCCACGCGGTGCCGCGAATGGCGGCGAACGTCACCAGCAGGGAGAGGCCGGCAATGCTCAAGACGAGTCCAATGCCGTGGGTCACGCTGCTCGCGAGTTCCTCTTTCCAATCGGTCCACTCGAGATGTGGATTGGACTGCATCCTGAACCGAGGTTCGATCCCTTAATCAAAGTGTACTTCCGACTTCTGGAATTCACCTAACCCGTAGGCACTGCGAATCGGGATTGCAGATGTGGGGACGAACGCAAATTTGGCTACAGGCCGCCGGCGCAAGCGGCCTGCAAGATCTTGATGCCAAACTAATTTAACTTTGGAAGGCTAGCAATGAGAATACACGCTCACTGCCAGTGGGAACTTTCTGGTATACCCGGAACTATTTCGGGGGCGGTGTAGTGGTGGTGTCGGTTGAACCTTTCTTGTGCTTGCTTCCGTGGTGCTCGCCCTTGTCACCTTTGTGTTGATGATGATGCTTCTTGCCCGTGCCGGCGGTATTGGTACTCGAGCTGCCGGTGGTTGCGCCCGTTGAGCCGCCTGTAGCTTGTGCAACTGCAAGGCTGGCGCATAGTGCTAAGGCAAACATGAGTGTGAGTAGCTTTTTCATTGTGTTTCTCCCTGGTGGGCAAAATTGCCCGTATCATTAAATACCGATGGAACCTTTCTGGCAATAGGCAAGTAGGGCTATTTCCGCGGCGTCCAATTTTTACGATCTAAAACTTTAAACAGAGCTGCGTATCCTCATCAGAACAGGCCGAAGACGCCGACACTGTCGTGGGTTCCCACATAAACCTTTCCATTAGCGATGGTAGGAGTAATGAATTTATTGCCGGCTCCAAAATTACTGTCTCTACCGCCGGGCGCTTGATTGCTGTTATAGAGTTCGGTGGCCAGGTTGGCAGCGTCATAGGCATGTAACACCGTGGGACCACTCTCATTTGAATCTGCCGCCCACACAATGCCATTCGTAACACCGTTGGAAGAAATACTGGGAGTTGCTCCCGGAAACGGAAAACTATGGGCGGAGTGAGATGTCGGCGAAAGGCTCAAGCGCGCATTGCTGAACTGGAAGGCACGTAGCTGTGTGCCGACTGATCCAAAATAAACGTTCCCGTTAAAATACGCCGGCATGGAGAAGACGTTCGCCAAAACAGCCCCCAGGTCCTGATAGAGGTTAGGATTGCTATTCGTGTTGGGACTGTTGGTATTAAATTTGCCCATGTTGTCGCGGTCCGCCAGATAGATATGGCCATCCTTACCCGCGCCCACTGCCAGATGCCAGGTGTGGCTTAGGTTGTCAGTGATATCCGGCAAAAGCATCAGGCCACCCGATCCAAGGTCTTCGTCGGCGTTGCTCTCCTGGACCGTATTCGACATCGTGAAATAGTCTGCAACGCTCAAACCACTTGCAGTGGAAAGTTTCACAATGGCGTTGCCGTAATCGCCTTTGTTCGGGAAGCCATTGCCATCGAGCATAGGATCAAACGTGCCATTTCCCAACATTCCATAGACAAATCCGCCACTGTCAGCGGCCAGCCCCGCGCCGGCGTTCCACAGCGCGCCTTCACTTCCGTTGGGTGTCAGGTTGATCACGCTGGTTTGCGCGAGGGTGTTCTCGTCGTAGGCCATGATCCACGAAGTGTACGGGCCGCCATCGCAATGGGATGACCAGGCGGTATAGATCTTTCCGTTCAACAGCAGCAGCCCGGGTCTTTCTTTGTAGAGACCGGGATTAAAGGTAACTGTGCCACCGATGCGCGGGAAAGTCGCATGCACATCCACTGGACCACCCAGCATGTCAGCGCCCGTGGTCAAATCCAGGGCATGCACTCGATGGAAGTAAGTCCCTGCTCCATTTTTGCTCATGGCGACAACGTAGATCATGCCATTGGGTCCCTTGGTGAGATCAATCACAGGCGTGGACGTGACACCAATCTCGGGCGTGACCTGGCCGCAGCCGCGATCATCAGAGGGTGATTCACCTGCCTTCAGCATTGAAACTTGCCAGTACTGCGCGCCAGTATCGGCATCGAAGGCATAAACACTATCGTGCTCGGTGGCCACAAATAGAACATTATGAATTCCCTGGTTGGGAATGTTTACTGCGGGCACGTAAAGGGTTTGCGCATCAACTTTCCCATCAACAGGGATGTTGAACAGCAACCGGAATTGGTTCATATTCACGTTGGCAGGAGTGAGTATCGCCTCATGCGAGTTCAAGCCGGTGCGGCCATTGTCGTTGTGGTAGGTGAGCGTTCCACCATAGGGAGCGTTCACCTGGATTGAAACTGTTTTGGTCTGCGCAGGCGGAGAAAGCGTGGTTGCAGTAATGGTATGCACCGGGCCTACGCTCATGATCGTGGGTGTATATACGCCGCTGCTGGAGATGAAACCGCTGGCGTTATTTCCTGAGCCCACTCCATCAATGGACCAGGAGACAGGCAGGTTGGGGGTAAACTGCTGGGTTTGCAATACAGAAATGGTGATGGTTGACGGTGAAACCGCCAGTACCGGAACAACCTGAAGACCCGTAGAGCCGGTTAACCCCTGGGTCGCTGAAATCGTGGTGCTCCCAGCAGTCACGAGCGTCGCCACGTTATTTGTCATGGTTGCTACGAGGGTATTTGATGATGCCCAGGTAGCACTGCCGGTAAAGTTCTGGGTGCTGCCATCAGTATAATTGCCAGTCGCCGTATAAGTAACTGGACCTGCATTCACCACCACAGCCTGGCTTGCCGGGGTCACCGTAATTGAACTCAGCACCACGACTTGAAGACCTGTAGAACCGGTCACAGTCGGGCCAGCGTTTGAAGTCGCGGAAATGAGAGTCGTCCCGCCAGCCACCAGCGTCGCTACGTTATTCGTCATGGTCGCTACCCCGGGAATGGAGGACGCCCATGTAACCGAGCCGGTAAGGTTCTGCGTGCTGTTATCAGAGTAGTTGCCGGTCGCTGTGTAAGTAACCGTACCCACGCTCAAGAGCGGGTGTGCGTTCGCAGGAGTCACCGTAATCGAATTCAGCACCACAGCACTCGAGACAGTAAGCTGAACTGAAGCCGACAGCGGCCCTTTGGAGGCGGTAATGGTAACAGGTCCCAGAGTGCTGCCGGCAGTGACCAGCCCAGTGGATGGATTAACCGTGGCAATGCTGGTGTCGGAAGAGCTCCACTGTACCTGGTTGGTGATGTTTTCGCTAAACGTGGATTGTGACGCGCCGCCACGGAAGAATACCCGTGAGGCGCTGAATTGCAGAGTCTTCGTAGGCACCAGGGAGAAGCCCGAAGGCGCAACTTCCAAGGCAAACGGCCCTGGCGCAGGCCGAACAACCACTACTCCTGTCATCGACGCCAGGTGCACACTGCAGTAGTAAGGAAAGGTTCCCACCTGATTGAATGTGAAGCTAAAACTGAAAGTTGCAGCGTGCTGACCCGAATCCCACGTGCCATTGGAGGTGCAGGCGCCGGAACATGTGCCCGAAGTGGTTGAGTGAAATCCCGATATCCAGTTCCACTGCACGGTGTCACCCTTGCGAATGACGGTCGTGCTGGTGCCACTGACGGTATCTTGGAAGGAATGCGCGCTGCCCGGACCTATATTAACAATCCGGGTGTCGGCGAAGCTTAGTGAGGCCCCGCCAAAGGCGAATGCCAGCAATAGTATGAGTGCATGGGTTCTGCACCGCAGGAATAAATCTAAAATATCCCGGCACAATGACGTTCTCATGCTCAAACACCGCTCCTTGATTGTTCAGTTTTCGTTAGTGTGAGGGAGGAGAATGCTGGAGCAACTAATATTGAAGCAACCATAGTGGGCATTACAAGCAGGAAAAAGGACACGTACTACTGGTTCATCAGAAACCATCTGCTGACGATGCAAGTTGATACCGCCTGCCGTGAGATTCTTCACCAGCAGGACCAGAATTTCCTTTTACGAGGGGAATGCAGGCTGGGGTTCCGGCCACAACACACCGATCAGGCGAAACAAACGCTATGACTTGGTTCAGGCTCGCCTGCGTTTCGCTGAAACTGCTATAGAGCTATAATACCTTAGCTCCAATTTATTTGGACAATGCAAGAAATTATTGACAATCCCCTCTATAACTGCTATATAGCTTTGTCGCCAATCTCGGAGTAGATTTACTCCAACTTAAGGAGAGCCTGCAATGAAGCGCACCCATCGAGTCACGTTGAGCGCCGGGGTCCTGCTGCTGCTTCTGTTCTTCACCCTTGGCACCACTTCGGCACAAAGCATTCCCACCTGGCAACCGAACACGGCTTACGCAACCGGCGCATTGGTCATGTTCAATGGTGTGGAGTATCAATGTATCCAGGGCCACACTTCTCTGCTTGGATGGGAGCCGCCCGTTGTGCCTGCACTCTGGCACCCGGTCAGTGGAACTCCCAAACCCACGCCTACTCCCACCCCAAAACCGACCCCGACGCCTAAGCCAACTCCTACACCGAAACCAACTCCCACGCCCACTCCAAAACCAACACCCACGCCGACGCCAAAGCCCACCCCCACACCGACTCCCATTCCCGGAGTGGGAAACGGAAGATTACTCGTAGGCTATTGGCACGACTTCGATAACGGCACGGGGTTCATTCCGCTGGCGAATGTTCCGCAGGCTTACGACATTATCAATGTGGCCTTTGCCACTCCTGCCTCAGGATCAACCTCGAACATCACCTTCTCGGTGTTCCAGGAAGGCGACTCGCAGTTCATCTCCGATATTGCGGTCTTGCACAGCAAAGGCAAAAAAGTCCTTCTTTCCATTGGCGGGGCGCTCACAACCGTCCAGTTGAACTCTTCCGGCGATGTACAGACTTTTGTCAGTTCGGTGGCGGGCATTGTGCAGAAGTACGGCTTCGATGGAATTGATATTGATTTTGAAAACAATTCTCTCTTCCTCAATGCCGGCGACACAGACGTCAACCATCCCACTACGCCGGTAGTCGTAAACCTGATCGCTGCGCTCAGGCAGCTTCATAACCAGTTGGGCTCCACGTTCATGATTACTATGGCGCCTGAAACCTTCTTTGTGCAGGTGGGCTTCAACAACTATGGCCCCGGGCAGTTCGGAGGTGACCCACGGGCCGGCGCCTATTTGCCGGTCATCAATGGCATTCGGGATGTCCTGAGCTACCTCTGGGTGCAGCAATACAATTCCGGACCGGTGAAAGCGCTCGACGACCAGTACTACAACATGGGGGGACCCGATTTCCACGTGGCCATGGCGGAAATGGTGCTGCAAGGCTTCCCAGTGGCTCACACTCCCGGAGACGTCTTTGCTCCGTTGCGGCCAGACCAGGTCTTGATCGGTGTCCCAGCGAGCCTGAACGCAGGAAATGGGTTCCTTTCGAATTCCCAGATTGAAACCGCGTTGAACTACGTCACCAGGGGAACTTCGTTTGGGGGAAGCTATCAACTGAGAAACCCTGCCGGCTATTCCAATTTCAGGGGGGTTATGACCTGGTCTATCAATTGGGATGCGTTCTCAAGCTTGCAGTTCTCGGGTGGAATGCGGAGCTATCTCGACTCTCTGCCCCCGGTCCATTGAAAAGACACTGATGCAACATGGAAAGCAATGTCCAGCCAGCTTACCGCAAGCTGGCTGGGCATTGCATCCCTAAGTCTGGAGAGATTGCGGAAACCGGCACAAGTGTGAAGCTGCGAAATCTCATAATGTGAGACTGAAATAGACTGAAGTCCATGACCTTTTTTCTGCGCTTGCTTTAAATAATTCAGCATAGAATAGCCCCGCTAAAAACAACTCCACCCTTGCCCCCATAAAAGGGTTGAACCTAAAAAAATCTCCAGAGGAGTCGCCCTATGAGCCTGAAGCTTAGAGCTCGATTTGTGCCTGTCTGTCTCTTTTCACTGGTTGTGTTGATCTTTTGTCTGAGCACACCTTTTAATACCCACGCCGGAACAACCGGCACACCTGAAGCTGGGCGGCCCTCTGCCCTGGCTGCGAACTATGGCAACCTTCCTCTGAGTTTTGAACGCAATGAAGGACAGACTGATGCACAAGTGAAGTTTCTCTCTCGTGGTGGCGGCTACACCGTGTTCCTTACCTCACAGAGCGCAGTACTGGTGTTGAGCAAGCAGGAGCCGAACAGGACACAGAATGCGAGAAACAAAGCCAGCAAGCAGACAGGGGCAAAAAATCTGCCGGTCAAAGTTACGGCCACTGTAGTGCGGTTGCAACTCGCGGGAGAAAAACTAAATCTTGCACCAAAAATCAGTGGACTGGCCGAGCTGCCTGGACGCAGTAACTATTTCAAAGGGAGCAATCGGCAACGCTGGGCCACCAATATTCCCAATTACGAACAGGTGCAATACCGCGGCGTCTATCCTGGCGTGGACATGGTGTACTACGGTAACCAACGGCAGTTGGAATATGACATGGTTGTGGCGCCCCATGCCGATCCCTCGGCCATTCACTTCCAAGTGCAGGGAGCAAGGAGCATGGAAATCGCCCCTTCCGGCGATTTAATACTGCATACCACGAACGGTGATGTGGCGCTCCGCAAACCTCTGCTCTATCAACCAAAGATTGCCCAGCAGAAGATTGCCGGCACAATACCTTTGTCACCGAATGAAGGGCCAAGCAATGCAAGCCCATTGTCCTCGCCGGCCGCGGACCAACCTGCGCCGCGAGAAATGGTGAATGGCAGCTATGTCATCCAGGGAAACGAAATTCAATTTCAGGTGAGCGCTTACGATAACAACCGCCCTCTAATCATTGATCCGGTTCTGACTTACTCAACGTTCCTGGGCGGGAGCAGCTTCGATCAGGGATCGGCAATTGCGGCGGATATCAACGGCAATGCTTATATCGCGGGTGAAACCAACTCGCCCGATTTCCCCACGACCAATACGATTAATCCCTTCAATCAAGCTCAGATGGTTTTTATCGCCAAGCTTAGTCCCGCTGGAGACAGCTTGGTCTACTCCACCTATCTGGGTGGGGCCAATCCGAATGATTTCGATTCCGCATCTGGCATCGCCCTCGACGGCAATGGTAACGCTTATGTAAGCGGAACCACCTCGGACACCGACTTTCCCGTAGTCAATGCTTATCAAGCATCCCCGCCAGACCCTGCTGCAAGTAATGTTTTTGTAAGCAAACTGAATGCGGCCGGCAACTCGCTTTTGTATTCCACGTATCTCGGTGGTACCAATAATGGCGGCTCTTTCCAGTCACTCAATTTCGGCAACAGCATTGCCGCGGATGCAAACGGCAACGCTTATGTAACCGGGAATACCAGCTCTGATAATTTTCCTCATACCAGCAATGCCTTTCAACAGACTGATCCCGTAGGTCTGGGCTCTCTTATCGCCGTACCTTTTGTAAGCAAGATTGACACCACGCAGACGGGGGTTTCATCGCTGGTATATTCCACGTACCTGGGAGGAGCGGCCCCCAATGCCTTCAATCGTGCAAACGGGATCGCCACCAACGGCCTGGGCAAGGTCTATATCACCGGTACCACCAACGCGCCCGACTTCCCTACCAAGAATGCCTTCCAGAACAACCTGGTCGTCGGCTCTCAAAATGCGTTTGTGAGTGTACTTGACACTACGGCTTCGGGTAACGCATCGCTGATTTACTCTACGTATCTGGGCGGCAAGAATGGGAGTATGACCGATAGCGGCGCGGACATAGTTGTAGACAGCACCGGCAAGATAGATGTTACAGGCATTACGGGATCCACCGGTTTCCCGGTGACCTCCAATGCCTTCCAAAACAGCCTCGCGGGCGCTTGCAGCAATGCGTTTATCAGCCAGATTGATCCGACCCAGTCGGGCGCGCCCTCTCTGGTCTATTCCACGTACTTCGGCGGCAACGATTCATTGTCACAATGCACGGAAGAAGGTCATGGGATCGCCACCGACAGTACCGGCAAAATCTATGTGACTGGACAAACCGATTCCTCCAATTTCCCAACCAAAAATCCTTTGCAGGCCATGTTGCCGGAAAGTGGAAGTTTTGAGCAGAGTGTTTTCGTAAGCCAGTTTGACCCCAGCCAGCCGGTAGCGGTCAACACCCTGTTGTTCTCCACCTATCTTGGCGGCAGCAGGGGTTCAAATAATGGTGACCGGGGCTATGGGGTAGCTGTGGACAGCAATGGCGCGAACGTCTACGTCACGGGCGCAACCGACGCGTATGACTTCCCGGCGGTAAATCCACTGCAACCATACAGTGCCAATGGAGACGCTTTTGTAGCCAAGATCAACCTTGCAGGGACCTCGCCGGCCATTTTACTTACACCCAGTTCGCTGAGCTTCGATTTCCAGACGGGAGGCACAAGCAGCACTCCAAAGCCTGTCACTGTCAAGAATGTTGGTACGGCCTCGCTCACCATATCTGCAGTCTCGGTGAATTTCACCGGCTTCAGCATAAGCGGCAATACCTGCGCGCCCCTCCCATTTGCGTTGACGGCCGGCAGTACCTGCACAATCAGCGTAATTCACAACCCGCCGCAGTCAGGGAACTGGTCGGCAAACCTGGTGATAACAGACAGCTCCCTCGGAAGTCCGCATAAGGTGTCACTCCGGGGTGCGGGAGCTAACGTCGCGCTGGCTTCTTCGCTGAACCCTTCAAGCTATGGTCAGACCGTGACCTTCACTGCAACGCTCACCTCTGGCGTACCAGGAGGCCCGCTTGGAGGGACGGTTCAATTTTTCGATGGCACGAATGCCGTGGACACTCAACCCGTTGTCTCCGGAGCGGCGACGTTTGCAAGCTCTACTTTGATACCAGGCTCGCACGTCTTCACAGCCGTCTACAGCGGTGACACTTTCCGCAGTGGCAACATCTCCAATGCAATTACACAAGTTGTCAATCAAGCAGCGACCACAACCACCCTGACTTCTTCACTCAATCCCAGTGCCTTCGGTGCGGGCAACCCGCCTACTTTTACAGCTACGGTGACGACAAACAATGGACTAACAACCGTGGAAGGCGGAACTGTGACGTTCAAAGATGGAGCGGCCACGTTAGGCACAAGCACTATCTTGCCTGACGACACAGGACAAACCACATTCACTCCGGCATCCAACACAGTCCTGGGGCTGGGCACTCATCCCATTACGGCTATTTATCAAGGTGACGCTACTCCTGCAAACTGGGGCCCCAGTACGAGCAGCGTTCTCAATCAAGTGGTTAAGCCGCCAACTTCAACTACCCTGGCGGCGCAGATCAATGGCAAACCTGCCGGCGGAACTGCATACTTTACCCGCAACCCGGCCCAAAAGCTGATACTCGCGATAACTGTAACGGGAAATGCTGGTACTCCGACCGGGGCGGTGACCGTAACTTCGGGCAACGTAATACTAGGTCCACCAATAACCTTGGTGACGGTGAATTCAACCACAGCCACTGCAACGTTCCAGGTAACCGGCCTGCGGGTGGGACTGAACCAGATTAATGCTGTTTTCCCTCCAACTGGCCCGTACGCGGGAAGCACCTCGAACACAGTCATGGTGTATCAGTCGCCACGGCCGAAGGTACATTAGGGCGTGTTCGTCCGCGGTGAGCTTTTCTGAGTACCAAGTACTAAGTACAGTTTTTTACGTCCCGAGCTAGCAGGGGGTACCTACCCTAAACCGATCTGCGTAAATCTGCGACCATCTGCAGCGGCTTTTTCTGAGTACTGAGTACTATTCTCCGCCTCTGTTATCCTAAAAAGCTGCGGTTCCATTACATGTCACTGCACAAACTCCTCTCCGGCACTTAAAATTGTGCTTCAAGGAACTTTTTTCAAACTAGCTTTTTCGGACGACCATGGAAGACTTTTCAAGAATCAAACGCCTGCCGCCGTACGTGTTCAACATCACTACGGAGCTGAAGAACGCCGCGCGCAAACGCGGAGAAGACATCATTGATTTCGGCATGGGCAATCCCGACGGCCCGACGCCCAAGGCCATTGTGGACAAGCTGATTGAAGCGGTGCAGCGCCCGGCCACGCACCGCTACTCGGTCTCGCGCGGCATTCCGCGTCTGCGCAAGGCTATCTGCGATTGGTACAAGAGGCGTTACAACGTAGAGCTCAACCCGCAGACAGAAGCGATTGTGACCATCGGCTCCAAGGAGGGCATCGCCCACCTCTGTCTGGCGACACTCGATCGGGGAGATACGGTGCTGGTGCCGAACCCCAGTTATCCCATTCATGTTTACGGCCCGGTGATTGCCGGCGCGGATATCCGCAGTGTACCCATGAAAGCAGGGGTTGATTTCCTGGCCGAGCTGGAGCAGGCGCTGCGCCTGATGTATCCGCGGCCCAAGCTTCTGATTCTGAACTTCCCTTCCAATCCCACTACACAATGCGTGGACCTGACATTTCTCGAGCGTGTGGTCGCGCTCTGCCAGGAATACAAGCTGTATGTGGTGCACGACCTGGCCTATGCCGACATCGTATTCGACGGCTATCGCGCGCCTTCGATCTTGGAAGTACCGAACGCCAAGGAGATCGCGGTAGAGTTTTTTACTTTATCGAAAAGCTACAACATGCCCGGCTGGCGCGTGGGATTCATGACGGGGAATCCTAAGCTGGTGGCGGCGCTCAGCCGCCTCAAGAGTTATTTCGATTACGGAACATTTACACCCATTCAGGTCGCGGCCATCCTGGCGCTGGATGGCCCGCAGGATTGCGTAAAACAAATTTGCGAAAACTATCGCAAGCGCCGCGACGTCCTGGTGCAGGGCCTGAACAAGCTCAACTGGCAGGTTGAGCTGCCCAAGGCCACCATGTTTGTGTGGGCGCCGATTCCCGAGAGCTATCGCAAACTGGGCTCGCTGGAGTTTTCCAAAAAACTGCTGACCGATGCCAAGGTGGCGGTAAGCCCGGGTATCGGCTTCGGGGAATACGGCGACGACCACGTGCGCTTTTCCCTGATTGAAAACGAAGAGAGAACGCGCCAGGCAATTCGCGGCATTAAACACATGTTGAAAGCCGATGGCATGGCGTGAGTATCCGCCGATTGCTATTTCAGGAGGGCCGCGCCCGCCTGAGCGCATTGGCCATCATGGTCGGGGGTATCTCCCGAGGCGCCGATGGCGCCCACGATCTTGCCATCGATCACCAGCGGCACGCCGCCTTCTACCGGCACTGCGCCTTCAACACCGAGAATTCTTAAACCGGTGCCGCCTGCCGCCAAAGCATCCTGAAACGCCCTGGTGGGGCGCTTGAAGCGCGCCGCGGAGCGTGCTTTGTCAATGGCAAGATTGGCGCTGCCCAGTTGAGTGGCGTCCATCTTCTCGTAATAAACCAGGTTGCCGCTGGGATCAACCACCGCCACTGCCATGTTCCATTTATTTTTGAGCGCTTCCGCTAACACTCCGGCCGCTGCTTTTTTCGCGTCCTCAAGGGAAACGGATGGACCATATGGGTTGGGCATCATCTGCGCTCCTGCACGCAAGGCGCACAAGGCAACAACTGCGAAAATCAAAGTCTTTACCGATTTCATTGACATGGTGCTTCTCTCCTATCTTTATATATATGACCGCAATTTCAATATTCCACCGCTCCGAATCGATTCGCCCAGCAAGAGATTGAGACACACAGGAGCGCTCTGCAATTTATCAGATAACACCTCACATGAAAATGCTCTATTAACGATAGAGTTCCCCGAGGCCGCTCCCTCTTGCATCCAGGAGTATTGATGAAGTACGCTGCAGGGAACTACGAACCCCCAACCTTGGCCGCACATAACCCGGGACCGCACTTGCCGTGTGGTATCACAGTGATATCAAACCATTTATTTCTCAGGAATTGTTGGTTATCATTGTCCTGGGAAGTGTGTCTGGCGTTCAAGAATGCGGAGCATTTCTCGGGTGAGCACCAAGTGAGCGCCGGATAGTGCGGGGCGCAACCTTCTTGGGGGCTGCGGAGCCTTATTTGAAATGGTCTTTGAAAATTCGCAAAAGCAGTGCCCGTTTCTCAGTCCTCAGTGCTGAAAAACGGCCCCCGGATGTTATATATCCAGTAAACACCGCGGACTCTGCGCGACTGCCTCAGCAAGTACCCGCCGCGACCGCGGCGTTCCCCAGTAAATACGCTGCGATCATGCTGTTTTGTGGTCTCCAACCACTTGCTTGCAAGTGGGGAGGGGGGCTATCAGGAGTGCTGACCGGATGCAGAGCTTTGATAACTAAAAGGTAAATGGCGGCTTGCTCACTCCTGATTCAATCCCTGCCAATTCTTGAAACTGGTCTGGTAACTTTTGGCTACAAGTCCTTTCATATTCCAAAATTCCAAAGGAGTTACTTTAGTAACGGCCCAATATGAAATAAAGACTCAAACGTATGTCAAAATGGGATCAATAATTCGGGGGTTTGTGCTGCTCATCAGATTTTAGACACATCGCATGCGGGTCAAATATCGTATACTGTTGCTAACTGACTCCCCAGATTCGTGTAGCGATAATATTCATTGATCACTTTATCGAGGGGCATAATGGCAGTAGCCACTGACTCGCAAAAAATATCTGGCAATTGGAAGCGCGCCTGCTCTATTTATCCCATCTACATGGAACTCTCCAAGCGCTTTGAGCTGGGTATCCCACCTTGCAGCGACCTCGAATCACCATCGGCCCAGACCAACAATGAGGCCCTGGTGCGCGCGGAGCAGTGGTTTCGTGATGCAGACCATCTGATTGAAGTGCATCACATACGAAAGCTTTTGGGCCAAATTACGCTGGATGAAAATGTCTTGCATGACATCCTTACCCGGCAACTTGGCAAAGAACCTAAGAGCGAATCGGACCGGGACAAAATAGATTTCCTTCTTGTCCAGTATCTTGCGCAGTGTTTGCCGGCAGGCGTGTCGGCCCACGAACTCAGTCTTCAGCAGGCCGCCGAGGTGTTGCGGCCAATTCTGGGTGATGCCAGCCAGCCCCAAGCAATTCCGCGCCTGGAAGAGTGCATTGAAGACCTGAACCGGTCACAAAGTCTTGGCGATTTCATGGACCACATGATTCTCGAACGAGGACGCGCGGTAAAAGTTGCGGGCCGGGAAAAGCCTTTTGATCCTTTGTCCCTGGTTGCGTTTACGCGTTTCAGCTTCCTGGTGCGGCTTGGCTCAATTCGTCTTGTGCATGAAGATATTCTAGGATTAGACGAAGACCTGAGGACCCTGGAAAACGCAGGCGTTAAAAAAGTTGATTGCAGCTCAGCCGACCTTTCCAAACATGAATCCTTCGCATCCATCCGTAGGATGAGCGAGAAATGGAAGCAATCTTTTCCCGGAAAATATTCACAGAACTACTGGTTCACAGATGTTATCCGCGTGCGATCGTGCGTGAAGATGGAAATAGACCGACTGGCAGGCAAGAAAGCGGGCGAGGAGAGCTCATCCTCGGAAGGTGCCGGCAAAGCCAAGTCGCACGCGAAAGTCGAGGAGTTCCAGCTTAAGAATGAAGTCACGCGCTATATTCAAGAGATCGCAAGCCAGGTCAAATCCATAAAAGACGCACGCGCAGCCAACGCAATTAAGCTGGGTGAGTTACGGTTGATGCTTTCTTCCGAAGAGGTGGAGGCTTTCAGGCATGACTCGGGAGAGACAAATCTTCTGCTTCATAAGGTTGTCGCGGTGCGGGCCCTTCTTCTTACAGCCTTGGATAAGCCCGATACTATTGATCTTGCCGCAGCAAAAGTACTGGCGCAATCAGAAGCAGCAATCCTGCAGGAACGGATTGTTGCCGCCAGGGAAAAAGGCGATACCGATGTCATGGTCAATCTGACAGCCTGCGCGCGCTCCCTGCAAAAAGCCCTGGACAAAAAAGGTAAGACGACGAATTGATATCCTCTTCACTTCTTTCCTTCAGGTTCGCCCCAACGATGGCTTCGATCGCCTCCTCCTAGCAAGAGATTGATTTCACTATGACGCCCAAAACAATGAAAAGAGGATTATAGTAGTGAGCACTGGATTCTATGCCCTTGTGCCGCGCCATATCGCAATACTTAATGTTAGGGTTGCTGACGAGCGGGACACTCTACTCGCAAATGCAGGCACCTGCACTGCAACCAGCCACTAACCAGACGCCGGGTGCACTGGTTCACAAGAGATCGAGCGGGCAAACGGCGCGTAAGAACCATACCCTGTCTTCATGGCGAGTTGCGCTGCCTCCTTACAAATTGCCTCCTTCTCCTCCTCGCATCAGCTACGTCAATGGAGAGCTTACAGTCGTAGCGAACAACTCCACTCTTTCCGATGTGCTGAATGCGATTCAAAGTGCGACTGGAGCAAAGATCGAAGGAGTCACACCAGCGAGCACCGACCGGGTCTTTGGGCAGTTCGGCCCGGACTCGCCGCGTACCGTGTGTAGTACGTTGCTCACCGGCTCGGGGTATGACTTCGTTATTATGGAGTCTGCCGACAACCGTGGCTCACTACAGCAAATTATCCTGACAGCACGCTCGACGGAACTGGCCGATTCGCCATCGTCGCAGAGCGCTGTGGCTTCTGAATCGCCAGCTGGCGATACCAGTGACAGCCAGGATATGGCCGATGCAAACGAGCAGGCCACGGATGCGAATCAGGCACAGATGACGCCGGAACAACAGCAACAATTACCACCGCAAGATCAACCATCAACACAAAATCAGCAGGCAACGCAGGGCCAGCAGCCTGGCGTGGCTCCCACACATCCGCAGCACTGGGGCGCAAACTATCAACCGCCACCGCAAACTACTCAGCAGAATCAGCAAGAACAGCAGCAACACTAGATTTTCACAGACCAAAAAAGAGGTAATAGTTTGCGAGCCAATGCCAGCATTCTTGTTCCGGTACCTGCTCGGCCTAGAGCCTGAAGTTCCCAGAACGGTATCTTGGAGCAAAAAAGATAGGGCCGGTCCAAATGCTTATTCGGACCGGCCCAAGGTTGTGATGGCGACTGCGGCTGTCTTTCCGCCGCAGTCGCTATCTGGTTATTGGAAGAATTTCAAGAACTCATGGTTGTAGGCCAGCGGTGGTTGGCCGTTACCGTTCGAGGTACTGAGGCCGCCGCTGCCGTTGGGTGTGTCGCGATCGAACGCCCAGAAACGGATGGTTGCCAGGCCATTGGACTTAGCGAAGTTGCTCAACGTGTCCACATCGGCCAGACTGGTGACCTCGTCCTGGGTATCGTTCTGACCAATCATGATGGTGACCCCAATGTGGTTCATGGGGATGCCACTCTGCTGGTTCAGTGCTTGCGCGGCTTGGACTGCTGACTGGCCCATGTCGCAGCGTGCGTTCACCACCACGCAGTTGCCTGGGTTCGCCGAGCCGTAGTCCATCGCCATCAGGTTGACGACGTAGTTCCCGCCCAGCCCCAGCCGCTTGATCTCATTGACCACCGTTCCGCCGACGCTTCCGCCGGTGATCGGATTGGCTGCGAGAGTACCTAGCGATGGGATAGTGAAGCTGAATTGCAGGTTGGGGAACTGCTGCTCGGCCGCCATGGTCGAGGTAATCAGCTCGTCGATCGCCTGCTGCGACTGGCCGCTCTCGATATCGAAGTCGACACCGACCAGGTTCGCAGAGTTATATCGGTTGATGAAGCCGATCAACCCTGATCCGCTGGAGCAACTGAATGAGCCTGCTGCCCCGCCGGTACCCAGAATGTATCTCTTGCCGGCGCCGACGAAGGCCTGCACATTGGTTGCTTCCATGGCTGGCGAGATGCCGGCCCAGCTCTCTGAATCGCAACTGCTGGTGGCAAAGGCCCAGACCAGCGTCGAGTTTGGCATGGCGCTGGTGACCGGTTGCACCGAGCCTGTTACCGCCGATCGCTGCGCGCCGGTGTTGAAGTCGGCGTTGATCGTCACGTCTTTGTAGGCGGCATAGATGAAGCCCGGAGGCGTGCCTCCGCCACCGCCTTTTGCTGTGGTTACACTGACGGCAGCGCTTTGCCCCGATGAGCCGGCAGAATCCACCGCTGCCACCGTGAAGCTGTAAGTGGTTTGCGCGGCAAGGCCGAAGACGGTGAAGCTGGTTCCGTTCGATGTCCCAGCTGCGCTTCCGTTCTTGAAAATGGTGTAGCTCACCGCGCAATTGGAAGCTGCGCTCGCGGCATTCCAACTCAGGTTTGTGCTGCTGCTCGTGGTTCCTGAGGCTGACAAGCCCGTCGGGGTAGAAGGCAGTGTCGAGCAAGTACTGCAGGCCCCATGTGAAGTCCAGACCTGCCCGCTGCCCGGGGGACCGTTATGCGTGGCCGGGTCGTCACCTTGTGTCCACCAGTTGTTGGTGTAGTTGATGCCATTGCGGGTCACGAGCGTTCCCGGAGCGGCATAAACCGTGCTTGCATTCCACGCCGGTCCGCATCCGCCGCCACCGCCGCCACCACCGGGGGGTGGGGTAGGAGTAGGTGTCGGTGTAGGAGTCGGGGTCGGTCCCGGACTGCCGCTGACGGGTTGCCACAGGGCGGGCGTATTGGGAGGCTCCCAGCCTACGAGTGAGGTGTGAGCCTGGATACACTTATATTCCACACCGTTGAACATCACCAGTGCACCTATCGCGTAGGAAGTATTGGGTTGCCAGTTTGGAATTGATTGCGCTGAACTTGCCAGCGGGAGGAGGAGCAGCAGCAACAGAATGCAAGTGCTCACAATAATCAGGGGCGTCCTCTTCATGGTTAAGCTCCTTGGGCGGTTGTCCACCCGGTTTTTGTAAGTTTTCTACAGCCAACAAAATACATTTGATCTAGTGGAACGCCTCAAACGACTGCGAGAATTGGAATGTATTTTGCGAGACACCGCTGCACACGGGTGAGGCAAAACCCTGGTTGGGGCAACTGCCGTTATCGCGTGCCAAAGACCAGAACGCAAGCCGCGTAATGTAGCTGTTCGATGCGGTGAAGTTCAACAACGTATTGACATCGGAAAACCTGAAGATTTCCGTGTTGGTATCGTTGACTCCGATCATGGGCGTAACCCCAATGCTCGAGCTCAGCCCAGCCGCCATCACCTGGTTGTGGGTGTTGCTGGCAGCCTGGGTTGCGCTGAGTCCCATATTGCCACCGTTGTCATTGGCCGACCCCATATCCATGGCCATGACATTGACGACATCGGGATTGAATCCAGCCTGATGCGCGGCGGCAAGCAGATCGGTGCCCGCAGTGACAAGCCCACTGGAAAGAACCGGCAGCGTTAAAGAGATGGTCAGATTGCCATTCGCCCTCTTCAGCCCCGCCAATGCCTGCATGAGCACGGACGCGTTGACCCCGCCTTCGATATCGAAGTCGAGCCCTGCCGGATGGTAGGTGTTGACCACCGCCTGGTACATCGCCTGCGCTGAACCCGCGTTACCGCACGAGCTCAGAACAGAGCCGTTCGCTCCACCAAAGGCGATGTAGACGGTTACCCCATTCGACTGCAACTGGCTGATTGCGGTCGCGACCGGTGTTCCATTCGGGAAGGTTGTTCCGCCAAGCCCGCCCCAAACCGCGGTGCAACCACCATCCACCATAAACGCAAGTGTGATGGCTTTCAGACCAGCCTGCTGCGCCATGCTCACTACCTGTTCGCCCACAGCCAGACTGATGTCGTCATACGGCGCGAATACCTTGCTGCCACCACCGCCGCCTCCTCCACCACCTTTGCCTGTGGTTACGTTGACCGCGGCGCTCCTGCCAGAGCTGCCCGCAGGATCCACTGCGGCGACTGTGAAGCTGTAGGTGGTCTGCGCTGCGAGACCAGTCACAGTGAAGCTGGTACCGCCCGCGGTCCCAACAGAATTCCCATTTCGAAATACTGTGTAACCGGTCACGGTGCAATTAGAAGCTGCGGTAGATGCATGCCAGCTCAAGTTTGTACTGGATCCTGTGGTCCCCGAAGCTGATAGTCCCGTGGGCACCGAGGGAAGGGTGGAACAACTGCTGCAAACCCCGACTGAAGTCCACGGTTGGCCGCTACCCGCGGGACCGCTATGCGTGGCAGGGTCGTCACCTAGCGTCCACCAATTGTTCTTGTAGTTAACTCCATTACGGCTCACTAGGTTTCCGGGAGCACTGTACACGGTAGTTGGATTCCAAGCTGGCCCGCAACCACTGCCGGCACTGGGCGCCTGTGCGGAAGTTTGCGCTGAACTAGCCAGCGGGAGGAGGAGCAGCAGCAACAGAATGCAAGTGCTCACAATAATCAGGGGAGTCCTCTTCATGGTTAAGCTCCTTGGGCGGTTATCCACCCGGTTTTTGTAAGTTTTCTACAGCCAACAAAATATCTTTTTCGGCCAATGGGATAAGTACAAGTTCCTACCGGTTCGCCTTGGATCATTAAGAAATTTCATAATGTGCTCTATAGCACTATGGAATTGGACTGACATCGTATAAAGGAACATTGCGCATGTCAATACCTAAATTTGGCGGCTAGCGAGAGAGCCTGCAGAGTTCGGCATTCTATTGCTATATAGCATTATGTTAAAGATTAAGAAAAAGATGCGGGTTGCAGAGATTGCACTTAAGCAGGTCTATTTCTTGAGGCATATATCTAAGGCTGGGTCGAGGCTACGCTCGCTCGCCAGGCGAAATCACCACGCCATCCATCACTACTCTACAAAGATGATTGATAAATTCCTCGGAAAGTGGAGCATAGCGAATAAGAAAACGAAAGTAGATCGCTCCGTAGAGCGCGTCGAGCAGAAGATCCATATTGAGGCTGCGGGGTAATTCTCCCCGCTTCATGCCGCGCCGCAATGTTTCGTAGGCTTCTTGGCGGCGGGGCCGCATGAACCGGCCTCGGAAAGCATGAATGAGTTCGGGATCGGATTGTCCTCCACCGATGAGGGCAGCAACGATGCGTCCTTCCCTTCCGCGCAGCACGCGTACCAGTTGTTTCATCTGCAGGTTCATGTCAGTGCGGACAGAACCTGTATCCGGGAACCGAAGCTTCGCATCAGTCATCGAGAAAAATGCATCGGCTACCAGGGCCGCCTTGTTAGGCCACCAGCGGTAGACAGTCGCTTTGCCGACGTTGGCGTCGGCGGCGATGGCTTCAATGGAAAGTTCCGGAAAGCCTGTTTCCCGCAGCAGTTTCAACGTGCTTTGCAGAATGGCCCGCCGGGATTGCTCACAGCGAGGGCGGCCAGGTGTACGTCTGGTTTGCGTTCCGTTGCTCGCCGCACCATTCACCGCGGCATAACCCAGTTGCTGCATTTAGCAACATTATCATAAAATCTAGAAATTGAATCCGATACGTTCTGTTTCTGATCTATTCCCGTAATCCCGGACTTAAAGACTTCGGGCTGTAGTTTCCTATCACAGGGGCTCACCAGCGATGTGGATCGTAAAGTTAGCGCTACGGCGGCCGTATACCTTCATTGTGATGGCGCTGGTCATCATTCTCCTGACGCCACTGGTGGTTATTCGCACACCCACCGACATCTTCCCTGACATTAATATTCCCGTCATCAGCGTCGTCTGGAATTACGGCGGCCTGGCGCCCAGGGAAATGGCGGACCGCGTTGTCAGCGTGGCCGAACGCGGCATCACCATTACCGTCAATGATATCGAGCATATCGAATCGCAATCGCTCAACGGAGTCGGCGTAATCAAGATTTTTTTTCGGCCGGGCACGAACGTTCAACTGGCCCTCTCGCAAGTCACGGCGATCATGCAGACGGCCACGCGCCAGTTGCCCACGGGGACTACGCCGCCGCTGATCGTTACCTACACGGCTTCTTCGACGCCTATTATCCAGCTTGGATTGAGCAGCAAGACACTCGGAGAGCAGGATTTGTTCGACCTGGGCAATTATTTTCTGCGTTCACAACTTGCGACGGTGCAAGGCGCGTCACTGCCCTTCCCGTATGGCGGCAAACAACGCCAGATCCAGGTGGACCTTGATCTTCCCAAACTTCAAGCCTACGGACTGGCGCCCATTGACATTGTCAATGCAGTGAATGCGCAAAACCTCACTCTGCCCTCAGGCACGACGAAAATTGGCTCTTTGGAATACCCGGTCGAGATGAACGGCACTCCGGAGACAATCGAACAGTTAAATGATTTGCCGGTAAAAACAGTGAACGGCTCCACGCTGTATATGCGCGATGTGGCCCACGTCCGCGACGGTTTTTCGCCTCAGACAAATATTGTTCGCCAGGATGGCACTCGCGGCGCGCTGATGTCGGTCATGAAGATTGGCACAGCCTCGACGCTGGATATTATCAACTCTGTCAAAAACGTGGTCCCAATTGCTGCCCAGTCCCTGCCGCGAGAGCTGCAGATCAAGCCCTTGTTCGATCAATCGTTGTTTGTGCGGGCCTCCATCACCAACGTAATGCGCGAGGCTGCGACTGCCGCGTTGTTGACCGCGGCCATGATCCTGCTCTTTCTTGGGGATTGGCGTCCGACCATCGTTATTACAGTTTCCATTCCGCTCTCAATTGCCGTTTCGGTAATTTTGTTGAGTGCGCTGGGTGAGACCATCAACATCATGACGCTGGGTGGGCTGGCGCTGGCGGTGGGTATCCTGGTCGATGACGCCACGGTGGAAATTGAAAATATCGAGCGCAACCTTGCCATGGGCAAGGAGATGAAACCGGCGATTCTGGATGGCGCTCAGCAGATCGCGGTGCCGGCCTTTGTTTCCACGCTCTGTATTTGTATCGTATTCGTGCCCATGTTTTTCCTGACGGGTGTCGCAAAGTTCCTATTCGTGCCGCTGGCGGAAGCAGTGGTATTCGCGATGCTCGCCTCTTATTTCCTCTCGCGGACCCTGATTCCTACGCTGGTGATGTACATCATGCGCGGCCATGAGCACAGAGGCAACGTTCCCAAAACTGCTCTGGGCCGCTTTCAACGTGGCTTTGAGCGGGCATTCGAGAGATTTCGCTGTTCCTACGAACAACTCCTGGAAACCGCGATTGAGCACCGCAAGCTTTTCGCAACTGGTTTTGCAGCCTTCTGTGTACTTTCGCTCGGGCTGGTGTTTTTTCTGGGACAGGATTTCTTCCCCTCTGTGGATGCCGGTCTGATCCGCTTGCATGTTCGCGCTCGGCCGGGGTTGAGAGTGGAAGAGACAGCACGGCTTTGCGATCAGGTTGAGCAGGTTTTGCGGCAAGAGATACCGGCAGAAGAAGTGCAAACCATTCTGGATAACATCGGCCTGCCCTATTCCGGCCTCAATCTTTCCTACAGCAATTCGGGGGTCATCGGCACCAGCGATGCCGAGATCCAAATTGCACTTAATCCTGAGCACCATCATTCGACCGCAGCTTACGTGAAGCAACTGCGCGAAGAGTTGCCGCACAAATTTCCTGGCGTAGAGTTCTTCTTTCAGCCCGCGGACATCGTGAGCCAGATTTTGAACTTTGGTTTGCCGGCGCCGATTGATATACAGCTTGTGGGCAATGACTTAGACAAGAACTACGTGATTGCACAGCAGATTGCCAACCGCATGCGGCACATTCCGGGTGCGGCTGACGTACACGTGCAGCAGGTCATGGACCTTCCCACTCTGCGTATGGATATTGACCGCACGCGGGTGGCCCAGGTTGGCATGAATGCTCGCGACGTTGCGCAAAGCGTCCTGGTAACACTGAGCGGCAGCGCCCAGACAACCCCGAACTACTGGCTCAATCCCAAAAACGGCGTTACCTATTCGGTTGCAGTGCAGACACCACAGTATCGGATAACTTCTCTGCAAGACCTGTTGAATACGCCGGTCAACGATCCGGCAGCACAATCCCCACAGGTGCTCAGCAACCTGGTAACGGTGTCGCCGACTGCGCGCCCGGCGGTGGTGAATCACTACAACGTGCAACCTGTGATCGACGTCTACGCCACCACACAAGGCCGCGACCTCGGCGCCGTGGCTGCTGACACCATGAAAGTTCTGCAACCGTTTCGCGAGAATTTACCTCGCGGTACCCGCCTGATTGTTCGCGGGCAGGTGGAGACGATGAAATCATCTTTCTTCGGCTTGAGCATTGGTCTACTCATGGCCATTGTGCTGGTGTATCTGCTCATTGTGGTGAATTTCCAGTCCTGGCTTGATCCGTTCATCATCATTACTGCACTGCCCGGAGCGCTGGCCGGTATCGCCTGGATGCTGTTTCTCACACACACTACCTTGAGTGTCCCTTCACTTACCGGCGCGGTAATGTGCATGGGAGTGGCCACAGCAAACTCAATTCTTATGGTCTCGTTCGCACGCGATCAGATGCAGTTGGGCGTCTCGCCATTACATGCGGCTGTGCAAGCAGGCTTTACACGGGTTCGGCCCGTACTCATGACCGCCCTGGCGATGATAATCGGCATGCTTCCTATGGCGCTGGGCTATGGCGAAGGCGGTGAACAGAACGCTCCGCTCGGACGCGCCGTCATTGGCGGGTTGATGTTCGCAACCGTAGCAACACTGTTCTTCGTACCTTCGGTTTTCGCAATCATTCACGGCCGCAGGCAAACGCTGCCGCTGGAAACGAAAGAAGCTGATTCGAATTAGTGAGAGAATCAATGATGGAACCGGAAATAGATACCGTGCAGTCTTACGAAACAGAACCACATCGCATTCCGCCCGCGATCGAGCCTTGTCCTGATCTGCCGCCGGCCTCTCCGCGCCGCGCCAGGCTGATTGTAGCGGTGGTTTTGTCGGTACTTTTTGTCGCGGGCTTGATCACACTGTTGGAGCGGCTTTCGGAACGGTACGCACTCGCGAAAGAGACCGAGAGGAGTTCGGTGCCAACGGTTGCGTTTGTACATCCTGTTGCCGAGCCAGCGGATGAAGAGCTTGTGCTGCCAGGCACATTGCAGGCCTATGAGGAATCGCCCATCTACGCGCGTACGAACGGATATCTGCTCCACTGGTACAAGGACATCGGCAGCAAAGTCAATAAAGGTGAGCTGCTGGCCCAGATTGATACGCCCGAAGTGGACCAGGAACTATTACAAGCACGGGCGGCGCGGCAACAGACGCAGGCGCAGCTTCAGTTGGCCCAGATATCTTCCCAGCGCTGGGAAAACTTGCGCAAGAGCGACTCGGTCTCGCAACAGGAAGCTGACCAGCAAACCAGCGGATATCAGCAAAGCCAGGCCAACCTCGCCGCCGCGGATGCCAACGTCCGCCGGCTTGAGCAGCTCGAATCGTTCAAGAATGTTTATGCTCCCTTTTCCGGCGTTCTGACCAAACGCAATGTTGATATAGGCACGCTCATCAACGCAGGCGCGGGTGGGCGTGAGATGTTTGACGTGGCCAAGGTTGATACTTTGCGCGTGTATGTGGATGTGCCGCAAACGTACGCACTGGCGGTCAAGACCGGAACCACGGCAAATGTCACGCTGCAGGAATTGCCCGGACAAAAATTTGAAGGAAAAGTAACGCGCACAGCCAATGCAATTGATACGACTACGCGCACTCTGCTCACAGAGGTGGACGTTCCCAATTCAGAGACGCGTCTGCTGCCGGGTTCATTCGGACAAGTCCATTTTGGAGTCGCCAACTACACGCCAGAGGCGAGAAAAGTCACCATCCCAGTCAACGCTATGCTCTTCCGTTCAGAGGGCCCGCGGGTCGCAGTGATAGGCGACGATGGCAAAGTTCAACTGCGCCCGATTTTGATTGGACGCGATTACGGCGCCACGCTGGAGATTGTTAATGGCTTGAGCGCGACGGACCGGGTCATTATTAATCCTTCCGATTCCCTCGAAAACGGGCAGCAGGTAAACGCGGTTACTCCCAACGATGGAGTACAAAAGAAATGAGGCGCCGGTCGGTAGTAATCATAACGGCATTCATCAGCGCATCATTCATCGGCACATCTCTGACCGCATATGCTGTCGGGCCGAAATATAAGCGACCGGCTGCACAGGTACCTACTGCCTGGAAGACTGGGCCGCCCTGGCAAACGGCCGCTCCGAAAGACTCCATTCCAAAGGGGGCATGGTGGGAGATCTTCAAAGACAATCAACTGAATGATTATGAACAGCAGCTCTTGAAAGCAAACCAATCGCTGGAAGCTGCCCGGCAACGGCTCGACCAGGCACGCTCGCTGGCAAGGATTGCATCAGCCGGATACTTCCCACAGCTCAATGCCGACCCAAGCGGCGCCCGGCAGCGCCTCTCTGGCAACCGCCCTGCTTTGAGTACGGTTGTGCCGACCGTACCGGTTACACAGAACAATTTTCAGCTTCCTTTTTCTCTGAGCTACGAGTTGGATCTCTTTGGCCGCGTACGGCACAATCTTGAAGCCGCGAATGCTTCCCTGCAGGCGACGGCGGCGGACCTCGAAAATATTCAGCTTGTGCTTACGGCAGAACTCGCAGCCGACTACTTCACGATCCACGAACTTGATTCCGAAATCCAAGTCGTACAAGAGGCAATCAAGTATCAACAAAAAGGCCTGGAGCTTGTGCAGAACCGCCACACCGGCGGCATCGCCTCCGGACTTGAAGTCGCCCAGCAAGCGGCTGTGCTCGACTCTACCGCCTCGCAGTTGCATCTGCTGCAACAGCAACGTGATCAGTATGAGCACGCGATTGCTGTCCTGGTTGGGACTCCAGCCTCTGGTTTCAGTGTGCCCAGCGCCCCGCTCAATGCGGCAGCTCCACCTATCCCGCTGGGAGTTCCATCCGACGTGTTAGAGCGCCGGCCTGATGTTGCCACCGCCGAACGCGGTATGGCTCGCGAGAACGCGCTGGTAGGAATAGCGACTGCAGCTTTTTATCCCAACATTACGCTCTCGGGAGCTGGTGGGCTGCAAAGCCGCGCTCTGGTCTCGCTGGTTTCCGCGCCCAGTGCATTCTGGGCAGTTGGCGGAGATCTTTTACAACCCGTTTTGAATGGTGGGCGCAATCGCGCAAATCTTGCCGCCGCAAAATCGTCTTACAACGCATCAGTGGCTGACTATCGTCAGTCTGTGCTGACCGCCTTTCAGCAGGTGGAAGATGGCTTATCGGGGTTGAATGCTCTGTCGCAAGCCTCCGCGTCTCAGAATGCCGCAGTGGAAGATTCGCGCCACGCTCTGGAAATTGCCAACAATCGTTATGTTGGCGGGTTGACCTCATATCTCGATGTCATCACCGCGCAAACTACTTTGCTCTCGAACCAGCGGCTGGCGACCCAGTTACTGGGCCAGCAGATGGTCACTTCCGTCTATCTGGTCAAAGCGCTCGGCGGCGGATGGGATGCATCTCAGATCCAAAACCAGCAAGTGCATCCTTCGGCAATACAGGCCCTGCAGCAATAGAGCTGGGGATGATGACGGGGCTGAACGGCTAAGAGCCGGAAAAACAGAGAATTGTGGACATAAAAGTGCGACCAAGTATAATTTTCAGCATCTAAATTGTTTTGTGCGTATCGCGCAAGTCTGAAACAATTTCCTACCCCTAAACCCTAACCCTATGCACTAAGAGTGAACATGGCGAAACCGATTTTACTCAGCGTGGATGACGATTCGGATGTTTTGCGGGCCATTGAACGCGATCTGCGTTCGCAATATGGCGCGGAATACCGCGTCCTGGCGAGCGATTCTCCCCAGGGGGCGCTCGACCTTCTCAAGCAGTTGAAGGTACGCAATGACAGCGTAGCTTTGCTGCTGGCCGACCAACGCATGCCCAAGATGGATGGCGTGGGGTTTCTGCAGGAAGCAATGCAGATTTTCCCTCAGGCCAAGCGGGCGTTGCTCACCGCATATGCCGATACCAATGCTGCTATCAATGCCATCAATGAAGTCAGCATCAATTATTTTTTCTTAAAACCCTGGGACCCGCCGGAAGAGCACCTCTATCCGCAATTGAATGATTTGCTCGATGACTGGCAAGCTTCCTACCGCCCGACGTTTCAGGGAATCCGGGTGTTGGGTACGCGTTGGTCACGCAGGTCGTATGAGCTGCGAGACTTCCTGGCGCGCAATCATGTTCCATACCAGTGGATTGATGTTGAGTTTTCTGCCAACGATCCGGAAACCAAGCGCCTGGTGGAGGCCCTTGGGCCGGAAGCGGCCAGCCTCCCGGTCGTGCTCTTCCCGGATGGGACGAAGCTTTTGGAGAGCGCGCCGGCCGAGGTCGCACAAAAAGTCGGGTTGCGAACACGGGCGCAAACCAGCTTTTATGATTTGGCGATCTTAGGCGGAGGGCCGGCCGGTTTGGCCGCCGCTGTTTACGGAGCATCGGAAGGCCTGCACACAGTGATCGTGGAGCGAGAAGCTCCCGGCGGCCAGGCGGGAATGAGCTCACGCATCGAGAACTATCTCGGATTCCCCACCGGACTCAGTGGCGCCGATCTGGCCAGGCGCGCTGTCGTGCAAGCGCAGCGCTTTGGAGTGGAAATTCTGTCGCAAGAGGCCGTCGGAGTTCGAACGGAAGGTCCTTACCGGATCATCAAATTTGCGGATGGAAACGAAATCTCCTGTCATGCTTTGATGATTGCCACCGGAGTGCAGTGGCGACGCCTGGAAGCGCCAGGAGTAGACAAGTTACAGGGCGCCGGCATCTATTATGGCGGTGGCGCCACCGAAGCGCTTTCGTGCAAGGGTGAAATCGTCTACGTGGTGGGAGGCGCGAATTCAGCGGGTCAAGCGGCAATGAACTTCGCCAAGTATGCGGAGCGGGTTGTCATTCTGGTGCGCGGAGACTCACTTTCCAGCACCATGTCGCAATATCTGATTGACCAGATTCAACAGACGCCCAACATTCAACTATGGGCCCATGCCAGCGTAGCCGAAGCGCATGGAGAAACCCACCTGGAAGAAATTTCGGTCCTCTGTTCGGATACGAATAAAGTTGAACGCGTTCCGGCAAACGCCATGTTCATCTTTATTGGAGCGCTGCCGCGAACCGACTGGCTGGCGAACGTGGTGGAGAGAGACGAGCGCGGTTTTCTCCTGACCGGCCCTGATCTCATCTGGGATGGGAGACGTCCGAAAGGCTGGACGCTCGACCGTGATCCCTTCCTGCTGGAGACCAACATTCCCGGAATTTTCGCCGTGGGTGATGTGCGGCACGGCTCGGTGAAGCGGGTAGCCTCCGGAGTTGGCGAAGGGTCCGTGGCAGTACAGTTCATCCATCAGTATTTGAGCAAGGTATAACATGGCCGAGAAATCGGAGTTACTTCAAGTACCTGTATTCGCTGACCTGCCTGACGACCAGATCACATGGTTCCTCAGTCAGTCGCAGGAGCTCGCTCTCAAAGCGGGCGACATATACGCGCGCCAGGGTGACCCGGCAGATGCAATGTTTGTGGTTCTTGAGGGTGAGCTGCTGGTACGCGGTGAACTGGGCGGCGAGATTGTCGCAATTTCGATCACACCAGGCGATGTCACTGGGGTGCTGCCCTTTTCCCGGATGAAGCAATTTACCGTGAGCGGGCGCGCCGTGGGAGACGCGCGCGTCCTGCGATTTCCTGCCACGCTTTTCCCGGAGCTTGTGCAAAAAATGCCCGAGCTGGCCCAGCGCCTTGTGGGCCTTATGTCAGACAGGATCCGCGAAACCACGCGGCGGGAACAACAGCGAGACCGATTGGCGGCCCTGGGAAAGCTTTCGGCGGGTCTTGCTCATGAACTCAACAACCCTGCCTCCGCGGCCAAACGCGCCACAGGCCAGCTCCGCGACACGCTGAAATGCATCCGGGATGCAAGCCATGAGTTGGGTGCGCGCGAACTTACTCCCGCACAGAAAGCAGAGATCGAGAAGCTGGAAGCCGCGATCATTCAGCGGGATGAGCCGCCGCCTGATGCACTGACCGTCAGCAACCTGGAAGAGCAAATTGATTCCTTTTTGCGCAGCCGCGGGCTCAACGATATGTGGCAGCTTTCCGCCGATCTTGCGCGCAAGGGCGCCAAGCCGGAGGTGCTGGAATCCCTGTTCGCAACACTCGATGCTGACACTGCTCGCGCGGCCCTGGTGAGGATCGCAGCTTCGCTTGAGATTGCAAACTTGTTGGGCGAAATCGAGAACAGCACGTCACGAATCTCTGACCTGGTGGGTGCAATCAAGGAATACACTTTCATGGACCAGGCACCGGTGCAAAACGTTGACATCGTAAAGAGCCTGGAGAACACGCTTACCATCCTGAACCACAAGCTCAAGCGCGGCGTGGTGGTTCAGCGTGACTATCAGCGTGTTCCTTTCCTGGTGAATTCATTTGGCAGCGAACTCAATCAGGTTTGGACCAACATCATTGACAATGCCATTGACGCGATGAGTGGAAAAGGCGAGCTGCGAGTACGTACCTACCGCGAAGATTCCTGCGTTGTAGTCGAGATTGGCGATAACGGTCCGGGGATTCCACCCGAGATCAAGTCGCGCATCTTTGAACCGTTCTTCACGACCAAGGGAGTCGGAGAAGGAACCGGGCTCGGCCTGGATACAGTCCAGCGAATCGTGAAGAAACATAGAGGCAGTATTCAGGTGAGTTCGAAGCCGGGAGATACGCGTTTTCAAGTGTGGCTCCCGTTGGCCGAAGCTCCAGTTTAAAAAAGGAGATCGTATGGCTCAACTTGACATTGTGTCGGAACGTCCGCCATTGCCTCCATTTATTCATGAGACTGCCATTCAGAAGGTCCGCTTGGCGGAAGATGGCTGGAACTCTCGTGATCCTGAAAAGGTAGCTCTAGCGTACACCATAGACTCGCGCTGGAGAAACCGCGCCGAATTCTCGAATGGCAGGCAGGAAATCATCGCATTTCTGAAGCGCAAGTGGGCGAAGGAATTGGATTACCGGCTGATCAAAGAGCTCTGGGCGTTCGACGGGAATCGCATCGCGGTGCGCTTCGCCTACGAATGCCACGATGACTCGGGAAACTGGTTCCGCTCATATGGCAATGAGAATTGGGAGTTCGATGAGCACGGCCTGATGCGCTTGCGGTTCGCATCTATCAATGATCTACCCATCAAAGAGTCCGAGCGTAAGTATCATTGGCCGCTGGGGCGGCGTCCCGATGGCCATCCCGGATTGAGTGATCTTGGTCTGTAGCTAAGCTTTGTAGCTTTTGATACATCTTGATTTCAATTTCAAAGGAGGCACATCATGCTCTTCGCCATCACCCTTGTACACGTAGCGTTGAGCCTCGTGGGAATCTTATCGGGGTTTGTTGTCCTGTTCGGTATGCTGGCTGGGAAACGTCTCGACGGCTGGACAGCGCTGTTTCTTACGACCACCGTGGCGACAAGCGCGACCGGGTTCCTCTTTCCCTTTCACCAACTTCTGCCGTCTCATAAGGTCGGCATCATATCGCTGGTGGTGCTGGCCATTGCCATCTTGGCGCGCTACGGCAAGCACCTCACCGGCGCTTGGCGCTGGATCTACGTAGTTGCTGCCGCGATTGCCCTCTATCTTAATGTCTTCGTGGGGGTTTTCCAGGCCTTTGAGAAGGTGCCGGCCTTGAAAGCGCTGGCTCCAACTCAGAGCGAGCCGCCGTTCAAGCTTGCGCAGCTCACCGTTCTGGTGCTCTTCGTCGTGCTTACTATTGTCGCGGCGATTAAGTTCCGCCCGCAGTCGGTCCGCGCGGCTTGAGCAGTTGTATTTTCCGTTCGCCATTCGCCAAACCCGGATGGCCAATTTGCTCTCTCAAGTATGTAGAGCTTGCGAGAGTGCAGATACCAACAAACAAGATTCATAACAAGCGAAGGAGATTGTGATGACGAACCAAAAAACGCCAATTCTTGAACCAAAAACCCAAGCTTTTGTGGATACCCTCAATGCGCAGGGAGGAAAGCCGCTTTATGAGCTCTCTTACGCGGACGCCCGTAAAGTGCTGGAAGATGCGCAAGCCATCGAAGTCAGGAAACTACCCGCTGATGTCGAAGAAAAAATTCTACCGGTTGGTCCTGGCGGAGAAGTTTCCGTTCGTATCTATCGGCCGAAAGGCGCCAAAGGTCTTCTGCCGGTGGTGATGTACTTCCACGGTGGTGGTTGGATTCTGGGCAGCAAGAATACGCACGACAGGTTGCTGCGCGATCTGGTCAACAGCACCAATGCTGCTTTTGTATTTGTGAACTACACCCCGTCTCCCGAGGCGCAATTTCCAGTGCCTATTGAGCAAGATTATGCCGCGACCAAATATATCGCCGAGCACGGCAAAGAGTTCGGCCTCGATTCGAGCCGGCTCGCGGTGGCCGGTGACAGTGTAGGCGGCAACATGGTGGCAGCGGTCACGCAGCTCGCGAAAGAGCGCAAAGGACCGGCGATCCGCTACCAGGTTCTTTTCTATCCGGTGACCGACTCGAGCCTGTCGCAGAAGTCCTACGAAGAATTCGCCAACGGTCCATGGCTGACCAAGCGTGCGATGGAATGGTTTTGGGATGCATACGCTCCCAACAAGGAGGATCGCAAGAAAACTACGGCCTCTCCGCTATCGGCGACCATGGAACAGTTGAAGGGCCTGCCTCCGGCGCTGGTCATTGTGGACGAGAACGATATTCTGCGCGATGAAGGCGAGGCCTACGCCAGGAAGCTTATCCAATCTGGCGTTGACGTAACCGCAGTACGCGTTCTCGCTACTCATCACGATTTCGCCCTGTTAAATGCTTTGGCCGATACACCCGCGACCAAGGCAACGGTCCTTCTGGCTTCGCAGAAGCTTGCTGAAGCTCTCAGTTCGGCTGCAAAGCAGGAGATAGCTGCGTAAGCGCAGGGACTATTCACCTCGAGAGGGGCGTGGCCGAGTTCCTTCAGGCGCACGCCCTCTCATTTCAAGGACAGGAGGTACGAAATGACTATGAGATTCTCAGGCAAGTTGGCATTGGTGGCCGGCGGCACAGGCGGGTTAGGACGCGCGGTCACCCTGGCTTTTCTCGAGGAAGGCGCCAAGGTGGTGGTCACGTATCAGAAGCAGGAAGAATTTGACGCCGTAAAAAGCGCAGCCAGCATGAATGGCGCATCGCTCGAAGGGCGCCGAGTTGATGTCACCGATGAAGCTGCGGTGCGCCAACTCATCGAGAGTATTCTTGCGCAGCACAACCAGTTGGATATTCTTGTGAACGCGGTTGGCGCCTTTGCCGGCGGCGCGAAATTATGGGAGCTGGATACGAAAGTCTTCGACCTGATGCTGGCGCTGAATGTGCGCTCTGGTTACGCGTTGGCACGGGTCGCGACGCCGGTCATGCTCAAACAAAAGGGCGGAGCGATCGTAAACGTTGCATCCAAGGCTGCACTGGACCACGGCCCGGGTGTGGCTGCATACGTTGCGTCCAAGGCGGCTGCGTTGGCCCTGATGGATTCGCTCGCCGCAGAGGTGAAGGGCACCGGGGTACGGGTAAACTCGGTCCTGCCCAGCATCATTGATACAGAAGCCAATCGAAAGGCGATGCCCAGCGCAGACTTCACAAAGTGGCCCAAGCCGGAGGAGATCGCGCGGGTGATTCTGTTTTTGTGCAGCGACGATGCCAAGCTGATTCACGGTGCCGCTGTGCCGGTTTATGGGGAGAGTTAAAAGCCGTGCCCTGACAATGATTTTCGTATCGGAGGCTAACATGTCCATTCGTCCTGTTAAGCGGCTCATCAAATCCAAGCCTACACGCGAAGGTGCGGGCGTGCATCTGCGCCGCGCATTCGGTTTCGGCAACACCGCCGACTTCGATCCATTTCTGCTGCTCGATGATTTCCGCAATGATGTTCCCGAGGATTATCTTGCCGGCTTCCCGTGGCATCCGCATCGTGGTATCGAGACGATTACCTATGTCTTGGCTGGAACCGTGGAGCACGGCGACAGCATGGGGAATCGCGGGGTCATCGGCTCCGGCGATGTGCAGTGGATGACCGCGGGGAGCGGGATCATACACCAGGAAATGCCCAAGGGCGACCAAGCGGGCCGGATGCACGGCTTCCAGTTGTGGGCCAACCTTCCGGCGTCGCTCAAAATGACGACGCCGCGCTACCAGGAGGTGAAAACCCCTGACATCCCAGAGATCACGGACGACGACGGGACCCACGTTCGCGTCGTCTGCGGAAATTTTTGGGGGAAGAGCGGGCCCGTGGATGGCATCGCCGCCGACCCAATCTACCTGGATATATCGGTATCTCCCGGCAAGAGGAAGACCCTGCCCGTCGAGACCACTCGTCACGCCTTTGCTTACGTTTTCGCGGGCAGTGGAAAGTTCTGCAACGCGTCTCGTCCGCTCGCGGTTCCAACCGAAGGAATCCAGTGGGCCGACACCGCGCCTCCTGCAGAGGCGGATAACCGCTCACTCGTGCTCTTTGATCGCGGCGATGAGGTCACGGTACAAGCCGGTGACGACGGGATCCGGTTTCTGCTGGTCTCGGGAAAGCCACTCGAGGAACCGGTGGCGTGGTACGGCCCGATCGTGATGAACACGCAGGAGCAGCTCCAGCAAGCGTTTGAGGAGCTCGAGCAGGGCAAATTTCTGAAGCAGCGCTGAACATCCGCAAGATTTGACCACAAAGGGCACAAAGGACCGCCTTGTCTGTACAACCCGCGGGATCAATTTAGGAAACAGGCACGAGGACGAGTGATACTACTTCAGGTCGGACGCTCTTCTCCACACGCAGGATTCTGCTTAGTCATCTGGAGGATCAGTTTGCGGAGGAACCGGAGCACCTGAGCCAATATATTTATATTAAGGATAAGAAGAACAGACCATAAGAGCTTTACGAGAAACATTCAACTGTGCGTTAATCCTAATTCCTATAGCAACTGAAAAGTGCAGAATTCCTGAACTTTGCACCCATTTAATGTGCAGTACGGATCGACGTGCAGTATCAGTTTCTCTGCCGCCATGGCATTCGGGTACAATTCTTTTGTTCACTTGGCTTCTGATTATTCTCTCGGTCGGAATCTCTACCAGACTGGTGCGCGCATGATTTGGATGTTCGTAAAGCGATTCGTGAAAGTGATACCTGAGGTGGCGGCCCAGCCGCACACCTTAGCTTTCGTGCTCTGGGCCCTGGCCTGCACGGCATCGCCCTGTCTAGCGCAATCGAAACCCAATCAGGCGGGAGAAATCAGCGCCATGGTTCCTGTTGGCTATGTTCTGCGCGGCACTGCCCCAGCCGTTCCGGCGCAGCGCAGCGATCCACTCTATTGGCAGGATACGGTCCGCACGGAGAGCGGAGGCCGAATCCGCATCGGCTTGCTCGACGGCTCGATTCTGAATGTTGGATCGCAGTCGAGTTTGACGATCACCAAACATGATCCTGCGACCCAGCAGACACAACTTGAATTGCTGTACGGCCGCATCCGCGCGAAAGTGGTGCGCATTATGCAGCCGGGTGGAAGTTTCAAGGTGCGTACGCCCGTGGCAGTTGCGGGCGTGGTGGGAACCAGACTTGACGTCGCGACGACGAACGATACGACTGTAGTCCTTGACCTCGAGGATACAGTGCGTGTGCGCAACGCAGAAGATCGCGTCGCGGGCGAAGTCATTCTGCACCCTGGCGAGTTCACGCGAGTGCAACGTGGAATGCCGCCTACTGCTCCTAGTCCCGCTTCCCCGGAGCAGCTCCGCGAAAGCGAAGACGCAACCTCGGTCTCCGATCTGCCCGGCGATTGGTCACGCGTAGAAGTCAGTTTGCCGCCGCCCGGCTGCGGCCAGGAATTCACGCTCTTCGTTCGCGCCTGGTCCAAACAGACTCAAAACGGCAAAGAGATCGAAACACCGGTTGATCCAGAGTTAGTTGCCGGAAAGTTGCTCCTTGGCAGTATGACTGTGGCTGTCAAAGGTGGCAGCGCCAGCTTAACCAATGCGCCGGGAAGTGGCGCACCGGTGGGGACGTTTGTCCCTGAAGGTAAGCAAGCTGCTATCCCGGCCAAGATCTGGTCTCCGATGAAAATGGCGGAAGGGCAGGGCTGGCGTGCGCCGCGGGCTACATTTGTGGGGAATAGTTTTTACGTTCTGGGACCTATCGGTTCGGCCCGGCAAGTGGCGTTCACTTTCGGCGGTCAACCGGCGACCGTGCTGTGGATCGGCCCGTGCGGAGCGGGTCTGCTTGCTCCCATGATTCCTGGCGGCACTTACCCGGTATCGTTATCCATCGGCGGACAGGTGGTAGCAAACGGGAAAATGAACCTGGTGCAGGTCTCCTACGATCTACCCATACCCCCCGCCCTGCTCCGCGGACAAACCACCAAATTTGGGATCGAACTTCGCGGGCTGGCTGGACTCGATCAGTTTGTTCAGGGCCGGCCGATTGAGGTCACCACTGTCATCAACAATACGCCGACGATCCTCGGAGGGTTACGCAGCCAAACCCCGGGAGCCAGCGCCAAAGGTGAAACCATTACGTACCGTGTTGGCGCGGGCAACGTTGATGCTTCAGGGCTGGCGCGACTCGATGCCACCGGACGGGGCCGCCAGAGAGGTGAGTTTGTCCTGGGTGTAGAGAATAAATTGGATGAGGCTCTGGAGCTCCCGAGTAATCCGCTCACTCGCGTGCCACCAAGGCCATAGGCGGATGGGCATATGAACGGCGTCACTCGCGGCTCGTCCACTGTTCTGCGCGCCTGGCGCCGGCACAAGGGCTCGCTAACCATCAGCCTGGGAGTCACTCTGGCAGCGTTGCTGGTCTACGTAGCAACCTTCACGGCCCTGCGCCCCACGCCGCTGTTCGAATTCATCAACCGCCTTGAGCTAAACACATTAGACACGCGCTTCCGATTGCGCGGACGTGTTCATCCTGACCCGCGCCTCATCATCGTTGATATTGACCAGCACTCACAGGAAGTCCTGGGACGCTGGCCATTTTCCCGAGTTCACTTCGCCCGCATGCTCGACAACCTGCGTGCAGACGGTGCACGCGTTGTAGCCTTCGACATCACCTTCAGCAAGCCCGAGGAGCCGTTGCGCCCGTTAGTGGAGCAGCTTATGGAACGCAAGAGAAGGGGTGTGCCGGTCAGCCCGGAGCTGTTCGAAGAGATCGCAAGGCTCGCACAGATGGATAACCCCGACCAGCAATTCGCCGACAGTATTCATCGCTTCGGCAAAGTGGTCCTGGGGAACTACTTCCTCTACACCCAATCAGATCTCCAGGGCGTCACCGATACCGAACTTGACAGCTATGCAAAATCGATTGCTAACTTTCGTTACATTGAGGTGCGTGCCGACGGTGGAGGCGCGTATTACCTGCAAATGATCCGGAATTACGGGGACCTGGCGCCCAAAGGCGTCGAAGCCAACACGCAATTGCTGACGGCCGCACTCTCTACCGACACGGCAAGCGCCGGCTTTTTCGACGTTCCGACCGAACCGGACGGCGCCGTGCGCCGCGCATTCCTGTCCCTGCCCTATGGGCGAAGCCCGGACCGCGCAGAGTGGGACATGTATGCTTCGCTTGACGTCCAGACGATTCGTCTTTACCTCGGTCTCCCCAATGAGCAGACGGTGCTTGGTTTTGGCCCTCTCGGGATTACCAGTCTGGAATTCGGCACGGCAAGCGTGGTTCAACCCGACAGTGTCGGCCGAATATTCATTAACTATCAGGGCCCCGTGCGCACGTATCCCTATGTTTCGATCGCCGACGTGGTCAACAAGAACTTTCCCCCTGGCACCTTTCGCGACAAGGTGGTGCTCGTAGGCGCGTCGGCCAGCGGAATTGGCGACTTGAAAGCCACGCCTTTTGGCGGGTTCGATTTTCCCGGGGTCGAGATTCATGCCAACATCATTGACAATCTGCTGCACCAGAACCTATTGCACCGCAGTACTGCGCAAGAGTTCGCGGACGTGGCTTTTATTGTGCTCTTTGGTATTCCTCTCGGCATCTGGCTGGCCCTGGTGCAACCCCGTTGGTTGGCGTTCGGGCTCCTGCTTCTGGTCCCCTTTGCGGCCTTCGTATATTGGGCTTTCCTGCACAACTGGTGGCTGAATTTCATCACACCCTCGCTTTTCACTCTCGTGCCCAATATAGGTTTAGTCGCGCTGTATCGCGTCCTGGTGGAGGAAAAAGAAAAACGCAGGGTGCACGGGGCCTTCCAACAGTACCTCAGTCCAGCAGTCGTTCGCCTGCTTCTCGACAACCCCGAGCAAATCGATCCCCGCAAGCGGGCCGTCAGCGTGATGTTCACCGATATCCGCGACTTCACAACTCTCTCGGAGAAACTGGACGCCCAGGTGCTCGCCCATCTGCTCAACGACTATCTGACCGAGATGACCAAAATCATATTTCGCCACCGCGGGACGCTTGACAAATACATTGGCGATGCGGTGATGGCTTTTTGGGGTGCGCCCCTGGAAGATCCGGCGCATGACGCGGAACGCGCCTGCGATGCAGCTTTAGAAATGATCGCCCAGCTTCGCCAATTCAACCAGAAGTGGGCATCTTTGGGTCTTCCTTCTCTTGATATAGGTATCGGCATCAACACCGGAGTCGCCTCTGTCGGCAACATGGGTTCGACGCTTCGCTACGGTTACACGGCCATGGGCGATGCCGTGAATCTGTCCTCCCGGCTGGAAGGTCTGAACAAAGAATACGCAACCCGCATTATCTTGAGTGAATCCACCCGCCTGGCCCTGCCCAAAGATACCTTCCTGCTGCGGGGGCTCGACTACATCCGCGTCAAGGGCAAAGAACAACCGGTCGAGATTTATGAGCTGTTAGGCCGCCGCGATATTGCTGGGGACTTGGTGGAGCTAGCGAAATGTTTTGGCGAGGGCCGCGAAGCCTACAAACGCCGTGATTGGCGGGAGGCGACGCGCCTCTTTGAAAACATTCTGGAACGCTGGCCCAATGACGGCCCTGCGCGGATATTCCGGGACCGCGTTTTGGGATATTTAGCTGAAGCACCTGCATCCGATTGGGACGGCGTCTACATAATGAAGCACAAGTAGCAATTCGTGAGTGCGTTCCAGTTGCCAGAGCAAACAGCGAGACAAGCAAGTACCTGTTCTTGAGTGCTCGGCCATAGAAGCAAGGCCGAGGTGCCTAAGCCAGCACCGCGTCCGTCGGGTAATACTTCCCAATCATGATACCGATCTCGAGCGCGGATGAAATATCGAGCCCATCAAACTCAAAGCCGGCGCGGCGTATGTCAGCATAGCGCACAACCACTTTCACTGTGAGACGGATGTTTTCGCTGCGGTCCACAAGCATGAGTTTGTATTTTTTGCCTTCCTTGAATTCTTTTTCGGTTTCCGGCTCGATCATGAACCCGCCACGGGAGAGCTGCCGCAACACGCCCACACGCTTGCCCTTGTCGTCGGTTACGTGCACTTGTGAGGTGTAAGAAACCGCCACGCGTTCATGGCGGCGGCGCTCATCAGTCATGGATTTGGCCGACAAAATGGTGCTCATTAAACACGCTCCGGAAGTGAAAAAGTCGGGTTTATGCCCGCAGGCACGTCTATTGGCTGCCTCTAAGGTGGATTTTACCTCAGAAGGCATCTTTTTATGCTGTAACCACTGAAAACTCCGCTTACAAACGTTCGAATGAAGTTTTTGGTAGACTGCGCATATGGCTACCAAAAAGAAAACGAAGAAGCAGGTGAAATCAAAGAGAACTGCCAGCAAGAAGGTGACGCCAACCAAGAGGCAGGCTCAAAGAAAGATGAGAACTCCCAGGCAGAAATCGGCGAAGAAGAAGCCGGCTGCGAAAAAGGCGGTAAAATTGAAGAGTGCCGTCAAGAAAACAATCGGCGGGAAGGCGGTGCGTGCCCTTAAGAAACACGCTCGGGGGAAGGGTCAAAGCGCTGATGCGGTCGGACTCCAGCCGGAGGGACAGCGATCACGTTCGGGTGGTCAATCGGGAGATTTGCAGGGACTCTCCAACGTCGAAAGTGCCGATTCGGAGAGCGTCGAAGAGTTGCTCGAGGAAGGAAACGCGTTCGAGGCCGACGTAGTGACCGGCGTGGAAGACGCCGGGAACGCTGATGGGAAGGAAGTTCACACGCATGAGGTGCCGGAGGATGACGTTCCCGACGAATACCTAGATAAAGAGTAACGTGTGAGCGGCTCTCCGTTTATGTCCCAAGGGACGATGCTCTGACGGGCTACCCGGAAGCAATCAGGCTGGTCCCTCGCTGCCGGCCGCATAGTTTGGGAAGTCCGGCGTCGGCAAATGCGCCCACGCTTCTTCGATCGGCGTAATGATGCGCCACTCCGCCTCTACTTCGTCTCGGCGCGTGAATAGAGTTGCATCACCGCGCATCGAGTCGAGCAGCAGCGTTTCGTACGCAACCGGCCCCTTCGATCCAAAGCTCGCCTGATAAGAGAAGTTGGCCTGAACCGTTACCGTCCGCACTTGGGTTCCCGGCCGCTTCGCGTCGAATGCGATCGAGATTCCCTCGTCCGGCTGAATGTTGATGGTGATGACATTCGGATCAACCTCGGACGCCGTGCCGGCAAACAACGCCTGGGGCGTCGGCTTGAGATGCACACGGATCTGCGTCAGATTTCGCGCAAGACGCTTCCCAGTCCGGATGTAGAAAGGCACTCCAGCCCAACGCCAGTTATCGATGTGAAACTCTACCGCTGCGTAAGTCTCGGTTGTCGAGCGAGGATTCACGCCCGGCTCCTGCCGATAGCCCGGTACCGGTTTCCCGTCAATCACGCTAGGACCATACTGCCCTCGAACGGTATATCGCGCTACATCCTCGACGCTCATCAGTCGAACGGATCGGAACACCTGCACCTTCTGCTCACGCACCGAATCCGCATCAAACGCGACCGGCGGCTCCATCGCGGTCAGCGCCAGCAACTGAAGCAGGTGGTTTGCCACCATATCGCGCAGGGCTCCCGTCTCTTCGTAGAATGCCGCGCGGTTCTCGACTCCCACCGTCTCAGCCGCGGTGATCTCCACGTAGTCGATGTAGTTTCTGTTCCACACCGGTTCGAACAGCGAGTTGCTGAAGCGGAATACCAGGATGTTCTGCACGGTCTCTTTGCCAAGATAGTGGTCAATCCGGTACACCGCTTTCTCGTCGAATACGCCGCGCACTACGTCATTCAGCGCTTGCGCCGATTCCAGGTCCCGCCCGAAGGGCTTTTCCAGAACGATTCGCGTCCACCCATGATCACGGCGGTTCAATCCGACTGCTCCCAAACCTTCAATGATAGGTCCCGCTACTGACGCCGGCGTCGACACATAGAACAAGTGGTTTGGGCTCGAACCGTTCTTCTGCATCTCCGCCAGACGAATGCGCAACTGAGGATAGAAATTCGGATCGTTGATGTCGCCCACCATGTAGTGCAGCCGCTTTTCAAAGTCTTTCCATCGCGACTCGCTGAAGTCGTGTGTATCTCTCGACGTGGCGGCTGACTCCCCGGTCCTCTTGCGAAACTCTTCAGAACTCATTGGCGAGCGGCCAATCCCCAGAACTTCGAACTGAGGGCTCATGCAGCCCACACATGACAGGTTGTAGAGACCCGGGACCAGCTTTCGCTTCGTCAGGTCGCCCGAAGCCCCAAAAATGACCAGGACACACGAGTCTCCAGTTGGCAAAGGTTCTTGCGACAGCTTCTCGAGAGGACTTGCTTCGATAATCGTAGACATAGATGCTCTTTCTAACTAATGGATTCCAGATCGTAATCTGATGTTTTCTGGCGCTATAGGGGTCCGCGACCTTATTGATATTGATGTCAAATCCTTAAAAACGATGCTCAGCCCGCAGGATTTCTGCGGCGCACTCACCGATGATGACACAGGGCGCCATGGTGTTTCCGGTCGTAATGCGGGGTATGATTGAACCATCTGCAATGCAACGCGGCGACAATAATAGATTCTGCCAGGTTCGTTCTCCTTACCCGTGATTAGCTTCACAAAACGCCTGGAATGCTCGCAACCCACCCCCGGCGGAGTTTTGTAAACGTTTAACGTCAAACGAATACGTTTACATGCTGCAATCTTAAACATTCTGCGTTAAGGTTAAAAATGTTAAGTTAACCTGGCTTTAATGCAGAATTTGAGCTGTGATATGCTCTGTCACGGAGTAGCTATGTATTATAAGGATAGCAGCCGGTCAGGCAATCACCTGGAAGAGGCCCACCACCAGGACTACAAGAACGAGCACCTGAGCTCAGACCTGAGCACGACACGCAAACTTGATGATCAGCCTACAGCGGTTGCCAGTCATTTGACAAAGGGCGAGACAGTTTCCGGGATAGACACGATCACCTCCTCGAATGCGGAAACCTCGGATCAGCCAACGAACCAAGAAGAACGGGACGAACTTGCAGCCGTGCTTGCAACGGATACGTTCAAGCGTTCTCCGAAGCTCTCCCGTCTGCTGACCTATCTTTGCGATAAATATTTTAATGGCGAAGGGGATGGGCTAAAAGAATATAGCATCGCGGTGGAGGTGCTAGGGCGTGATTCCGAGTTTGATCCGCAGTTGGACGCCGTGGTCCGTGTGGATACCCACTATCTGAGAAAACGGTTAAAGGAGTACTACGCCAGCGAGGCGCTCAACCACAGAATCCAGATTGTTATTCCCAAAGGACAGTACATACCGAAATTCTTGCTGCGCCCAGAGTCCGGGGTGTCTCCACAAACCCCGCCGCAGGACGAGGAGGATGCGGAGGAGGTAGCGCATGAGAATCTGGTGGTAGCAGGAGAGCGCAGCCGGGAGCACTCGACAATCCGCATGCCGAATTGGCGTTGGCTCGCCATTGGATTGGCTGCGGCTACTGTGGGTGGCCTGCTGTGGATGACGATTGCGCGGCCGGGACTGCGCCCTGCCAACGCTGAAAACAGAGTTCAAAACGGGGCCATTGGAACTGCCGCTTCGCATGCCGCAGATGTAGTCCGAAACACAGCAGTTCCTCCTGTTATCTTGGACCCAGAATCTGGGGCGATACGGGTTTTGGCCGGGGAGCGCAAGGGAAACTATATCGACAAGGCAGGACGCGTTTGGCTCTCTGACCGTTACTTTACAGGTGGCGCAACCTTTAATCGCGGTCCGCGAGAGATCATGCGCACGGAAGACCCCGATATTTTTCGAACAGGCCGGGAGGGACAGTTCGTTTATGAAATTCCACTCAGTCCTGGCACCTATGAACTCCGCCTCTACTTTGCCGAAACGGAGGTGAACGGCGAGGGCCTGCGCAGCGTTGGTCTCTCCATTAACGGGTTACCAGTTTCAACTCTGGACGTTGCTTCCGATGCCGGAGAAGTGAATACAGCTACAGTAAAGATATTTAAGGATATTTCACCCGCGAAAGACGGCCTGTTGCACCTGGCTTTTCAAGGGGCTGGCCCGTCTGGCTTCATAAACGCGTTGGAGATTCTACCGGGTACGGCGGGTAAGATGCTCCCGGTTCGATTGACGATGCAGGATAGCCCCTATCGCGACCACCTCGGCCAAACCTGGATGCCTGACCAGTACTTTCTAAGTGGTCGAAAAACGACGGGAAAATCGCCCATCGAAGGCACAGCAGATCCGGCGTTGTATCGAACCCATCGCTTCGGCAACTTTACATATGCCATTCCCGTAGTGGAAGGCAGCCAATACACAATCACATTGCATTTTGCCGAGACATGGTTTGCTTCGCCTGAGTCGCTGGGCGGTGTAGGCAGCCGCGTTTTTGATGTCTATTGCAATGGTAGAACTCTTCTGAAAGATTTCGATATTCTCAAAGAAACCGGTGGAGTGGGTAACCGAGCTGTTGTAAAGGTCTTCCACAACATTCCGGCCTCCGCACAGGGTAAACTCAACCTTACATTTGCTCCCACCAAGAATTATGCCCTGATAAGCGCCATTGAGGTTACTGAAGAATAATCTGTCCCACCCCGGCAGAGCCGGGATGCTCGCAAAGCCCAGCGTAGTACTGCACGTGGGCGATTTCCATACGACCAGGGCCCAACATCAAAAATTTCGGTATTAGACCTCGATTCCGCTCACCAGGGACTTATCTGTAACTGCGGTGAACTGAATCACATACTCGCCGCCGGCATTGGTGTTGACCGTGAGCTGCTGGATCACTGCCTTGTTCATGGCGCCAGCAGCCAGCCACGAATCCAGGCCGTAGGCGTTTACTTCGCGCTCACGGCGAAGTCGTCGACTGCAAGACCTTGACCGCCCTCCCAGACCTCAAAACCGAACTCCACGTCGATCAGCCACCACGAAGACTGCACGTAACCGCGATTTTTAGCATCCTGGAAGAACTTCGTAAGGTCAAGATTCACACTATTCGTGGGATTGACCTGGACATAGGAGACCACGAACCAGTGCACCGTGCTCCCTCCGATCCCTTCCCACACGTCCCACGTAGACCCGTCAATGGACACCGCAGACGCCTTCTTCGAGCCAAGAGGTTGCGCGGAACCTTGATGGCTGATCCAGATCATGACTTCTGTGCCGTTGGGCTGGCCCAGCGTGGTTGCCGTCTGGTTGAACCAGATGTCGTAGGCTACGTCGTTGTTGTAGCCGGTGGGCAAGGTCGTGCTCACACTCGAATTTGCAGAGACCAGACTGCTCAACTGAATCGGCAGACTCGTGCTGGTGCAGTTGCCCCAATGGCATCCCCAGAAAATGGATGCGTAGGTCTTGGGGGCGAACTGACTGTGGGTGAAGTCGCTCGCCATGAAGTTCGCGTTGAGTGTGAAGCCCACGCCCGTGGTGCTCATGACGGCGCTCTGGGGAGCGGTCGAGTTCCATTCATTCGACTGATACTTGTAATTGCCACACGGGAACAGGTAATCGCCGCTCGGCCCGTTGATTGTCGATCCGTTTCCGGCGCAGCTATTGGTGCTGGTGCTGAGGATCTCGATCCCGCTCACCAGCGCATTGTTCACCACCGAAGTGAACGTGATGACCATCTGCCCGCTGGAATTGGCCGGTTCCGTGAACTGCTGGATATTGGCGATGTTCTGCCCGCCTGCCGCCGCGAAGATGTCGAAGTCCGTCAGCACCTGTGCGCCATTGATGCTCACGTTGAACGTGCGCTTGCCGGAGGATGTCCAGTAGGTCTCGCAGAAATGCAGGCGCACGACATAGTCCGTGCCAGCTGTTAAGCCGCCAATCGTGTAGGTGAAATTGCCGATGCGGGCGGTCTGGTAAACAGCCGAGGGCGCCGGGTTGGTCACCTTGCTGATATTGATCGTATTGGCGTGGTTAATCGTCGCGCCGCCAGAGAAATCCTTATCAGCGACGAACGCGCTCACGCCTGTTGTCGAGCCGGAGTCGATCTGTATGGTGGTGCACTTGGCCGGGAACGCCAGCACGGCCAGAGCCAGCACATTCGAGACCAACACTAAAAAGAAGGTTTTTATCTTCATCGGCATTCTCGCTATTGGATCTCGATTCCGCTCACGAGGGACTTATCTGTAACTGCGGTGAACTGAATCACGTACTGACCGCCAGCATTGGCGTTGACCGTGAACTGCTGGATCATTGCTTTGTTCATGGCGCCAGCCGCCGCGAAGATGTCGAAGTTGGTCAGTGCCTGCATGCCGTTGATCGACACGTTGAACCTGCGCTTGCCTGCGGCCGTCCAGAAGATCTCGGCAAAGTGCAGCCGCACCTTATGGCTTGACCCGGCGGTAAACCCCGGAATCGTATAAGTGAAATTCCCAATCCGCGCCGTCTGGTAGACCTGCATAGGCGCTGGATTTGTTACTCCGGTCAGATTGATGGTGTTGGCGTGATTGATGGTCGTGCCACCCGCGAAGTCGGTATCGGCCACGAACGCACCCACCGCCGGTCCACCGGCATTGATGGCAATGACCACTGGAGGCCCTGGCATTGCACTGACTTCGCTGGAGTTGAGGCTTTCGCCGTCCGCGTTCTGCGCTGAGACCACATAAAAGTAGGTCGTACCATTGGTCACGGTAGCATCGGTATAGCTGGTTGCGGTCACTCCCGACTTGACGAGTACATAGTTTAAGCCACTTGTCGTGGTGCGTTTCACGTTGTAGGTGCTGGCGCCTGCCGAAGCAATCCAGGAGAGACTTATCTGGTTGTTACCCGCCATTACGTTCAGTCCCGTCGGAGGAAACGGCTCAGTCTGGGTGCCCCCATTTAATTTCACGACGGCGGCCGTGGCGGGCGAGAGTGTTAACAGGAAGTTTCCCCCGGATGATGCCAGGGGCGTTGGCGTCCCAGTCCAACTGGCATCGTCCCCGATGGCCGACCCTCCCAAGGTTTCCCCGTCGGTCAGCGAAACATCGTTGTTCGGCGCTTGCAACAGCCAAACTTCACCCGATCTGTAACTCCCTCCGGGCTGGATGGTCACATTTGCGGTGGCGGCCCCGGAATCGTGCGTTTTATTAATGATGGTCACGAAGAGACTGTTGTCCGCGGCCAGAACTCCGTACGCCGTCAAGTTGACCCCGCCCGGATTTCCGATAGTCACCGGCACGATCCGCCCGTGCCCCCCAAGGTCAAACGCCTTGACGCCATACCCGAGAGGATGAACGTGGTAACCGCTCGAAGAGGTCTGGAAAAGAGCATAGGAGGTTGTGGCGCCGGAAACATGGTCCCCAGTGTGGAAGTTGAGGCCAGCGGCCTGATGGGTTGCCCACCAGTACATGTAATCGAGGCCCCAGAGCGCTGAGGCAAATGCGTTGCTCGCACCGGGACAACCGCCATTGAAAAAGTTGTTGGTCTCCGAGAGCCGATAGTTGAGCCCGGTGGCTAGCACCTGGGGCACGTAGGAATCATGGCTAGACTGGTACTTGCTCACGAACCCAGTGGAGAGCATCAAATCCCTCGCCGCCGCCGCACTGATGGATTGGCCGTTGCCGCCGAAATAGTTGTGCCGGGCGGCCAACGCGATTCTTCCTCCAGGAGCAAAATCTTTTGCATAGCTGACCACCCAAGAGGAGCCTCCGGCGACGTCGGGTCCGCAGAACTTGGCGCGCGGATCGGTGATGGCGGAGTAATAGGCCTGCGCGTCCGATTTGTACGCAGGATAGCCGCTGAGATATAAGTCC
>DATHMF010000007.1 GCA_035487355.1 Terriglobales bacterium
TTTGCTCATCAGCGTGGCATCGTCCACCGTGACATCAAGCCGGCCAACCTGATGGTACTTAAAGACGGCAACTGCAAGCTGGTGGATTTTGGCATTGCCCGCATCGGCGACAATTCCATGACGCGCACCGGCCAGGTGGTCGGCACCATCAGCTACATGTCACCCGAGCAGATCAATGCCCAGGTGGTGGATGGCCGCGCCGACATCTTCTCTGCCGGGGTGATGCTGTATGAGTTGCTCACCGGGTCGCTGCCGTTTGATGGCAAAGATACGGCTTCGACACTGTTGAAGATCATCCATGAAGATCCGCCGCCGCTGAAAAATTACATTCAGAATTACCCGCCCGACCTTGATGAGGTCATGAAAAAAGCCCTGGCCAAAGACCGTGAAGACCGTTACGCCACGGCCGATGATTTTGCCTTTGATCTCTCGCGTGTGCAGGAGCAGTTGAAACGCCTCATGGTCAGCGACTACGTGGAGCGTGCCAAGACCTCTATCGCCAAGGCCGACCTGACCAAGGCCAAGGAAATTCTGCAACTTATTCTGAAAGTTGACACCCAGCATGCCGTCGCCAAGGAGCTGATGCAGGAAGTGCAGCAGCGGCTGCAGCGCCAGGTGCGCGGCGAGCAGATCAAGCAGTTGCGGGCCAATGCAGAAGGGGCGCTTTCGCACAAGATGTATTCCGACGCCTTGTCTTATGCCGAACAGGCATTGACGCTCGACAAGTCGAATACCGAGCTGATCAATTTGCGTGACGTGGTGCTGGCCGCCAAGCAGCGCCAGGAAAAGTTAGACGCCGCGCTGCGCAAGGCCGAATCCGCACAGCATTCCGGCGATCTGGATGCCGCATTGCAGGCGGCGGAAGAGGCGCTGGCGCTCGATCCTGACAATACCCAGGTCAGGAACCTGCATACTTCCATCAGCAAGGAAGTTTCGGAGAAGAGCAAAGAAAAACAGTTGCAAAACCTGTTGGATGAGGCCCGCAAAGATATCTCCGCGCGCCAGTTCACAGCCGCGTTTGAGGTGCTGAAGAAAGCGGAAGGCATAGACTCAGGCAGCCCTGAAATTGCCGCGCTCATGAAGCTGGCTTCTTCAGGAAGAGAACAAGAGACCCGCCGCAAAGACCTGGAAAAATTTGCTAATGAAATTGAAGATGCTCTTTCGCGGGAGGAATACCAGGCGGCTTGCGACAAAGTTGAGCTAGCGCTGCAGAAGTTTGCCAATGATCCCGGTTTGCTGAAGCTCAAAGCGCTTACCGATAAGCAGCGCGAGGCCGGCGAGAAGAAGAAATTTGTAGAAGAGCAGATGGCTGCCGCGCGCAAGCTGCTCGATGCGGGCAAAGCTGCCGAAGCCCTGGCAACTTTGGAGAAAGCGTCACAAAAAGCTCCCGGCGAGAGCCGCCTGCGGTCGCTGCTTGCCATCGTGCGCGAGAGCGCCGAGCAGGAAAAGACGGAAAAGACCAAGACCGATTACATTCAGAAGGCCAACGAGGCGCGTCGCCGAAAAGACTACGAGGCCTCGATCAAAGTACTGGAGACTGCACAGACTGAAATCGAAGGCTCGGCTGAGATCCAGGAACTATTGCAGCTTGTGCGCGAGGAAGCTGCTGCTCTTACCCAACGCAAAAAAGTGGACGCCGCCGCTGAAGAAGCTCAACACCTGCTTGCCGAAGAGGAATATGAGCAGGCTGTCTCGGTGCTCGAAGCCGCCGCCAAGCAGTCTCCTAATAACGAAGAGTTGCGCGTGCTTTTGACGGACGCCCGGCAGCGCATCGAGGACTTCAATAAGAAGGTTGAAACCGCGATTGTCAGAGCCAAGAAGCTGCTTGAGACCCGCAAAGTGGATGAGGCTGTCGCCTTCCTTGAGTCGCAACCAAAAGCGTTTGCTCGCAAGCCCGAATTCACCGCTACTCTCGAAAAGGCCCGCACTGAACAAGACAAGATCAAGGGAATCAGGGGAGGTCTCGAGAAAGCCAAGACTTCACTCGATAAGAACGACTTCGTAGGCACCAGCAACATTCTGGAGGCCTGCAAGAAGACCTATGGTGATGCCCCGGAAATCAAACAGGCAGTGGTAGATCTGGAGGCCAAGCGGGTTGCAGTAGCCAAGACCAAAGTCGATAAAGCCGTTAAAGATGCGCGCACATTGCTGCTCGCCCGCCAGTACATCGCCGCTTTGAAAGAATTGGAATCGGTGGGCGCGCTGGTTACAGCCGCTCCGCCCGAACTGCAAAAACAGTTTGAGACCTTAAAGAAAGATGCCACCGCCGGCGCCGATCGGCTCCAGAAGGAAGCCGATCTGGGCAAGACCATTGTTGCCGGGTCGGATAACCAGGCGACCATGGTTTCCGGCTCGACGGAAGTAATTGCCGCTCCAGCCACGGCGCGTGCAGCTCAGCCCCAAGCGCAGCGTGTGCCAACCATGGCGCCACAACGTCAGGTGGCGCCTCCGCCCAAGAAATCGCCGGTGGGGATGATTGTTTTAGTGATTGTATTGTTAGCGGCGGGTATTGGCGGTTACTGGTTCTACGAGAACAAAATCGCCGTGCCCTCGGCGTCCAGCAGCTATATTGAAATTAATGGTGTGCCTTGGGGCACGGTCAAGACCGTGACCTCGAGTGCGGGAAACGTCATTCAGGTAAACCAGCCTACGCCGATTCGTGTCCCGGTGGGTCCGGGCGAATATACAGTAGTGGTCGCCGGCCCGAATGGGGAAGAGCAGTCGGAAAAGATCAACGTAACCAATGATGCGCCGGGTACGTACACCCCGGTCTTTGAGAAAATAGATGTTGACCAGATCCTGCAATCAAATTAATCGCGTATGTCGGTATGCTCTTTGCGGCGCACTCACGCTCAGCCTTTGCCTGCCCGTCTGGGCCAGCAAAAAAGACGACGACTACAAGGCTGCACAGGCAGCCGCAGCCGCTGGGCAAAATGAACAGGCTATGAAGCTTTATTGCTCGGTCGCTAAAGAGGACCCCAGCTATAAAGATGCCAAGCAGAACTGCGACAATATCAAGACTGAGCTGCTGAAAGAAGAAGGACGAAACGAAGGCAGGTACTCCGATGGCGTGAAAGCATTCGATGCCGGGGATTACGATCAGGCGGAGCAGAAATTCCGCAACATTCGCAGCGGCCAATATCTTTCTGATGCACAGAACTATCTAAATTTAAAAATCCCCCAAGCACGCAAAGATGCCGCCGCCCGCGCCGCTGCAGCTCAAAACAACAATGATGCTGCCATGAGCGCCAAATTCGATCAGGCAGTCCAGGCTTATAACGGCAATAACTTCAGCACCGCCCAGGGCCTGTTTGGCCAGATTTCCGGCAAGCGCCAGCCTGACGCCCAGTCCTATCTCAATAAGATCCTGCAGTACAACCAGGCCATGCAGGATGGCGACAATCACGCGAACAGCAAAGATTACAAAAGCGCAGTTGATGGTTACACTCAGGCCGCCAGCATCAAAGCGGATGGCCCCGGCAATCCGCAGAGCAAGATTTCCCAAATGCGGTCGCTCATGGCGAGCGAGAGTACTCCTCTGAGCACGCCGACGCCGGCCAATAACAATCCTCCGGTAAACCACGTTGTTGCTGCTATCGTGGAGCCTTCCCGGCCCAAGCTTGATATTGATAAATTGATGCGCGACGCGGATGCCGCCAAGAAAAAAGGCGACATCGGTACTGCCAAGGGAAAGTACATGGCAATTCTGTCGGAGAATCCCGCCAACGCGGCAGCCAAAGCTGGACTCGAGTCGCTACCCAAAGATTCCAACGCGGTTGCCAGCGCCGATGCCGACAGAATGCTGGCCAATGGCATCGGAGAATTCTATAAAGGCGCATACGAAGAGGCCGAAGTCCATATTAAAGATTACATTGAGTTGAATGGAGGGAAATCAGCGCTCGCTTATTTCTATCGCGCCGCCTCCAAGCTTACCCGCTACTACCTGGGCGGCGAAAAGCCAGATCAGAAGAAACTCTACTCCGATGCCGAAGCCGACTTCCGCATGGCCAAGAAGACCCCAGGCTTCAACCCTCCGGAAAAGATGGTCTCTCCTAAGATCATCCAGGTCTTCAAGAGCACGAGTTAGCCCAATTTTAGTCGGAAGCTGATGAAACGCCGTGGATCCGGCGAACACAACCCCTTTGTGCCCTGTGTGGTTAAACCTATTTCTGTAAAAACGGATTGCTTTCCCGCTCTTTGCCAATCGTGGTGAGCGAGCCGTGTCCGGGAACAACGAGCGTTTCATCGGGCAAAGCCAGAACGCGGTGGTGCAGGGAATTCATGATTTTCTGGAATGAGCCGCCGGGAAGATCGGTGCGTCCAATGCTTCCGGCAAACAGCGTGTCACCTGCAATCAGCTTTTTCTCTTCCGCGAAATAGAGACAAACGCTGCCCTCGGTGTGTCCGGGAGTATGCAGCACAGTCGCGGCCAAGCTTCCCGTTTTGAGCGAATCCCCATCGGCGAGATTCTGGTCAATGTGGACTTTCTCGGGTACGGCCATGCCCACCCATGCGGCCTGTATATCCAGCATTTTGAGCAGGGTAGAATCATTCTGGTTTAACAAGATGGGCGCGCCGGTCGCCTGCTTGAGCTTCATCGCTCCGCCCACATGGTCAATGTGGGCATGCGTTACCACAATCTGCTTGACGGTGAGATTGTGCCGCTTCACGATCTCAAGGATTCGCCCAATCTCATCTCCCGGATCAATGACCATGGCCTCGTGTGTGGTTTCATCGCCCACAACCGAGCAATTGCACTGCAACGGCCCTACTGGGAAAATTTCATGGATCATAAGTAATTCGCGATCGCCTGAATTTTTCGCGGCTAACGCACAATAAAAAATCGCAGGCACTCGGCCCGCGATTCTTGTAAAACTCTGAAAGCCTACTTCTTGGCCGGCTGCGATTGTTGAGTCGCCGGCTTCTGCCCCGAGAGCACGGAGCCGCTGTTGCCGCTCTTCTTGCTTTCCATGATGGAAAGCGTGATGGAAGTCAGCACGAAGATAATGGCGCACCAGGTGGTCAGCTTGGTCATGAGCGTGGCTGCTCCACGCGGTCCGAATGCGGTCTGGCTGCCTTGGCCGCCAAACGCTGCCGCCAGGTCGCCGCTCTGCGCGCTTTGCAGAAGCACGACGATAATCAGAAAAAGACAAACAAATACGTGTACGCTCAAAACCAGATAAAACATAATTTCCTGGACCTTTACTTTGAATTTTATGGTGCGGAAGGGGGGATTTGAACCCCCACGCCTTTCGGCGCCACCCCCTCAAGATGGTGTGTCTGCCAGTTCCACCACTTCCGCAGGTGTCTTTGGTTCTTTAACCAAACAATTATTATAGCAGGGGCTTAGGGGCGAACTTTGACCCTCTTGGGAGCTCCAACTTGAAACTCGAAACCTGAAACTCGAAGCTGTTTTTTTTTACCACTTCACAATCGCGGCAAACGACGCCGGATCCAGGCTCGCCCCGCCTACCAGCCCGCCGTCAATCTCTTCCTGCGACATCAGCGCCTTGACGTTCTCCGGCTTGATGCTTCCGCCGTACAGGATGCGCAGCTTTTGGGCGGCATCGTCTCCCAGGGCCAGGGCGGCCTGCTGGCGGATCACGCGATGCGCATCGGCTGCGATCTGCGGGGTTGCCGTCTTTCCTGTTCCGATCGCCCACACCGGTTCGTAGGCGATGGTAAATTTGGCGACCTGGTCGCCTGAAATTTCCCGTAGCGCATTTTCGCATTGACGACGTAAGACGTCATCTGTGATGCCGGCTTCACGCTCCTGCAGGACTTCGCCAATGCAGACGATGGCCGTAAGCCCGGCAGCGAGTGCGGCTTTGAGTCTGCGATTGACCATGTCATCGGTTTCGCCGAAATATTGCCGCCGCTCGGAGTGCCCAAGAATGACGTGGCTGCAGCCCACCGCCAGCAGCATGGCGGCGGATATCTCTCCGGTATAGGCCCCTTCTTTTTCCCAAAACATGTTCTGCGCGCCCACGCCGACGTTGGTATCGCGCACCAACTCGGCAACCGTGGGGATACAAACATAAGGTGGGCAGAGTACAATCTCATCCCGCGTGTGTCCGTAAACCTGCGGCAAGAAGGCGCCGACAAATGCTTCGGCCTGTGTGGGTGTCTTGTACATCTTCCAGTTGGCGGCAATCAGTTTTTTTCGGTTCATAATTAAGGTTCATTCAGAAGATTTCTAACTATCGATCCTGATCACGGGAAACTTGCCGGAGGACCAAAGCTGGCGCGCAGCGCTGCGGTAAACTTCCAGTGTAAATTCGTCGAATAGAACAAAATGCGCCTCCGCAACTGAATTGAGCTGCTGCAAGGTTTCGACCACGGCCCGCAGAGCAACCGCCGCCGCCTCTTCTACCGGATAGCCAAAAGCTCCGGTCGAAATCGATGGAAATGCAACGGTTCGCAACCCCAGCTTTTCGGCCAGCAAGAGGGATTCGCGGTAACAGCTTTCCAGTAATTCGGCTTCACCCCGATTGCCGCCATCCCACACCGGACCAACCGTGTGGATCACGTAGCGCGCAGCCAGTTTGCCGCCTGTTGTCACGACTGCTTTGCCGGTCGCCAAGGACCCCTGGGTGCTGCGGACCTTCCTGCACTCTTCCAGAATCGCCGGTCCACCTGCGCGGTGGATGGCTCCATCAACTCCACCCCCTCCGAGCAGCGATGAGTTGGCTGCGTTCACAATGGCACCGGTCTTTGCCAGGGTGATGTCTCCGCGTACCAGGAAAACAGCTTTTCCCGGCGCAACAATAACGCGAAATAAGTTCTCAGGCACGGCTGTATTTGACCATTATTTTTCCGTCAGCGCCTCGACCCCCGGTAGCTTCTGGCCTTCCAGAAACTCCAGCGACGCGCCGCCACCGGTGGAGATGTGGGTGATCTTCTTGCT